>LJUD01000120.1 GCA_001304035.1 bacterium SM23_31
AAAAATACTTCGCTCTACAGCGGCAAAATGAAGAAACAGGTCGCTTCTTCTCTCGTTACAATAATTGACGACGGAACTATTCCAAACGGGAGGGGAACCCTTGTTTTTGACGATGAAGGAACGCCGACCGAACGTACAGTATTGATTGAAAACGGGGTGCTTGTCGGTCTTATGACAGATTTGCAAAATAGCCGCCTGCTCGGGATTAAGCCCACAGGAAACGGGCGAAGGATGTCGTTTCGGGAGTATCCTTTACCAAGAATGACCAATACCTTTATAGATAGGGGAGATACAGAAGAATCTGATTTAATCGGTGAAGTTAAAAAGGGAATTTATGCAGCACAATTGGGGGGCGGTCAGGTTGATATCACTACCGGAAATTTTGTTTTTGAAGTAAGCGAAGGTTATCTTATTGAAAACGGAGAAATAACATCGCCAATACGGGGCGCAAATTTGATCGGCAATGGACCTGAAGCAATGCAGAAGGTTCTGGGTGTGGGTAACGACTTGAAAATAGAATCGGCTGCCGGTACGTGCGGTAAGGATGGTCAAAATGTCTATGTCGGTGTAGGGCAGCCCGTAATATATATATCGGAGATGACAATCGGCGGGACCGGATAGACGGGTTTACATTATTTATTAGTTCTTTGGTATAATTATCGGGAGTCTGAAGCGCTTTTATTGAATATCTTTTTGTTCATTGAATAATAAAGCCCCTGTAGCTCAGAAGGATAGAGCAGAGGTTTCCTAAACCTTTGGTCGCAGGTTCGAGTCCTGCCAGGGGTACATTTGAATACAAATCCGCCTCCGGTGGAAAGAAATCATTGCTATAAAAATATCTTTTGATTACAAATCCGCATTCAGCGGGAAAGAGTGGGAGTCGGTTTATGACAAATAAAGATAAAAATGTAGAAAACAAAGATGTACGTAAGCAGCAAGAGACAGAAAACATTTTTGTTGGTATTGACCTCGGCACTTCACAAAGCGCCGTTGCAACAAGTACAGGAAAACTTATGAATATTACAAGCGTTGTAGGTTTTCCAAAAGATTTTGTCTCAAAAAAATTATTGAGAAAACCTATGTTGATTGGAGATGATTGTTTTAACTATCGTATGTCGTTGAATTTATTTTATCCTCTGGATAAGGGTGTAATCGATCCGCATCGTGATCAGAAGGATTCAGTAAAACAAAAAGAAGCAATAATCGGATTTTTAAAATATTTAGCTTCACTGATTGATAAAAAGAAAAACCAAAAAATTTATGCTGTTGTGGGGGCTCCGGCTAGAGCTACTGCGGACGACAAACAGGCAGTTACCTATGCGTTTGATGGCTTGGTTGACAGTATTTTGGTTGTTTCTGAACCATTTTTAGTTGCTTACGGTCAGGGAATATATGGATTTGCTGTTATTGTGGATATTGGCGCAGGCACGATTAATATCTGCCGCATGCACGGCTCAATTCCGGAAGAAGAAGACCAGCAAACGTTGTATAAAGCAGGTAACCATATTGACAAAGTTTTTTATGATTCTTTCAAAGCGAAAGTTCCTAATGCCAGAATTACGGTTCATTCAATGAGAAAAATTAAAGAACAGTATGCCTCAGTTGGGAAAAAACCCAAAAAGGCTTTTGTCGAATCCCTTATTAGTGGGAAAAAGCTGCAATTTGATGTAACGAATGAACTGCACGAGGCGTGTAATATGATCTTGCCCGATATGATAAAAACTCTGAAAGAGTTAATTTCACAATTTGATCTGGAATATCAGCAATCTCTGCGGGAAAATATCATACTTGCCGGATGCGGAAGCAGAATAGAAGGTTTAGAATCCATTATAGAACAAGAACTATCGGAATTAGGGAGTATAAAGGTAAATATGGTTGATGATCCTGTATTCGCATGTGCTATTGGCGGGCTAAAATTAGCGCAGGATTTGCCCATCGAGGAATGGGAAAAAATACAGGAAAAGGGTGTTTTTGAGTAATATACACCTGCGTTAAGAATATTTTTATATATAACCGTTGATTATTATACTATGGAACAAATCATGTTAATTGCCTGGGATGCTCTGGAAGAAAATATATCTGCCTTAGCAGGTAAAGTATATTATTATCGAAATGAGAACTATGAATTACGCAAACGCATTGCCCTTCTTGAGAAAGAAAATACTCAATTGCGGGATAAACGAAATTTTACCGTTGCACGGCTTAAAGAATTAATGCGGAAATTCGAGGAAGCAGGGATCGAGTAAGTTTACATAATACATGTATCTGTAGAGACGCATAGCGATGCGTCCCTGTTGTCATGTAGTGTTGCATAAACAGAGAAATAAATATAGAAACATAAACAGATTATGCCAGATGAGGCGACTTCTTTAATTACCCCTAAAAAAAACTCTTCTATAATCCTCGTTGGAAATTCCAATGTTGGGAAAAGTGTTATTTTTGGATATCTAACCGGCAAATACGTAACCGTTGCTAATTATCCGGGTACCACGGTTGCGCTGAGCTACGGGAAAATAAACTTAGCTAATACTGCAATAACCATTACCGATACACCGGGAACAAACAGCTTTATACCTCAATCTGAAGATGAAAAAGTAACGCGGGACGTATTGCTTACCGGTGAATATGGTACTGTACTGCAAATTGCCGATTCAAAAAATCTTCGGCGCGGTCTATATATAACGCTTCAGCTTGCGGAGATGGGGCTTCCGTGCATTCTGGTACTCAATATGGCGGACGAAACACAATCACGCGGAATTTCTATCGATGTAAAAAAATTAGAAAAGGCTTTAGGCATACCTGTAATTTCAACAACTGCAACCCAGCGTAAGGGGCTGCCGCAGGTTAAAAAGAAGCTGCAGAATGCCAGCGTGCCTTTTTATACATTTAAATATCCTTATGTTATTGAAGAAGGAATAAGCCGGATTGAAAAATTGCTGCCGGAAATCCCGATAGCCAAAAGGTCTTTGTCTTTGATGCTTCTTGCCGGTGATACAACTCTGACAGAATGGTTAACTGAATTAATTTCAATAGATGAAATTGATGAAATTAACGGCAATATAAAACGCATTCAAAAACAGATACGTTCCCCGCTGCAATCCGTAATTGCAGAAACCCGGCTGGGTCAGGTCGATAAGTTAATGGATGAAGTATATACTGTTAACCAGGTTGAACACCTGCCGATGTCAACAGAGATTGGAAAATTGGCGATGCACCCTGTATGGGGTATTCCTGCTGTTCTGCTGGTGCTGTATATAGCGTATTGGTTTGTTGGCTTGTTTGGAGCCGGGACGGTTGTCGACTTTTTTAAAACCGTTCTCTTCGGACAATACATTAATCCTCTTGCAATTCATTTGTTTGACTGGATATTACCGTTTGAACACGTACATACAATTGATACAATCAACTGGAGCTTTGCATTCCCATTAACGTCTTCCCATGAAATTGATACCGGTCTGGTGTTTTCGCGGGAGGTAATTACAACGAAATATATAATACCGGATGGAACAACTCTTAGTTTTTTCCAGGAGGTTCTGAAAAATGTGCATGATTTTATGGTCGGTGAATACGGTGTAATAACCATGGCTCTTACCTATAGTTTCGCCATTGTTTTTCCGATTGTCGGTACGTTTTTTTTACTTTTCAGCATACTCGAGGACTCCGGTTACCTCCCGCGCCTTGCCGTAATGCTGAATAAGGTATTTAAATTTATGGGCTTAAACGGTAAAGCTGTTCTTCCCATGATTCTTGGATTAGGATGCGATACGATGGCAACCATGACAGCAAGAATTATGGAAAGCCGCAAGGAAAGAGTATTGGTTACGCTTCTCTTAGCGCTTGGTATTCCATGCTCTGCTCAGTTGGGTGTATTGTTGGGTATGATAGGTGGAATTTCTTTCACTGCTACGCTGATATGGTTGAGTATTGTTGTTGGAGTTTTGGTTTCAGTGGGATTCATAGCTTCGAAAGTACTGCCCGGTGAATCCTCGCCATTTATATTGGAATTGCCGCCGATACGTAAGCCTCAACTTGGAAATATCATCATCAAGACTATCGCAAGAATGGAATGGTATTTCAGGGAAGTTATACCGCTTTTTATACTCGGCACTGTATTGCTTTTCTTTCTCGATTTAACAAGAGTGCTGGAAATTATTCGTGATTTCACCAGCCCGCTGATAGTGTCTTTTCTGGGTTTGCCATCCGAGGTTACGGAGGCATTCTTAGTTGGATTTTTAAGACGCGATTATGGCGCGGTGTATCTTTTCGATGCCGCAGCTAATGGTTTATTAAATCCAAATCAAATTTTAATTTCCATGATAACGATAACACTGTTTGTGCCTTGTATCGCAAACGTTTTTATCATTATTAAAGAACTCGGTCTTAAAACCGCAGTAAGAATGGTTGCCTTTATCTTTCCTTTTGCTTTTCTAATCAGCGGTATAGTTAATCTTATCCTCAATTTATTTAATATTCGTCTTTAATACCCGAATAATTCATAGGCTATTATATAAAAAGTGCGGCACCAAAATCCCGCTGTGCGGGATTAAATGTTTCGTTGAAGCAGGCAGGTTGGCACACCTCCTGAAACTGCGGAATTTTAGAGTGTTTCGTGGATTTCGCTAAATACCCGATAGTCTAAATTTTTCAAGAGTTAATAAATACAATTATAATGTCGCAGTACTTTTTTTCTGATATTGTCAAAAATGCTTGCTTCATGCTTAAAAAATGATGATATTACGGACACATACCAATCAAAGGAGGCTATTATGAAGAATCGGCTTTACTTCCTGAAGTGTATTCCGATTATTTGCCTGTCTTTTTTTCTTCTGTTTTTTTACTGCAGTTCTGATGTAGACGTTCAGACTTTGGAAATGCAGCCGTTAACAGACGTGCTGACTTTAGAACTTTCATTCGGGGATGAGAGTACTATTTCAAAAGAGGAATATCTTCTTGCGAAACCAAGGAGTATAGCAGTGAATGATTCAGGGGATATTTTTGTTCTTGATGAAGACCGTGTGAAAGTTTTTTATTCTAACGGCAAAGAGAAAGCAATCATTGGTCGCCCTGGTCCGGGTCCGGGCGAATTTCAAAATCCAACTAATATAATAATAGGCAAATCGGGTTATTTATTGGTAACGGAGATGTCTGACAAATTTAATATTTTCTCCCCGGATTATAAATTTGTTAGATGGATAAATATAAAACAGCATCCTCCCTATAGACAAATAATGAAAAAAAATGACTGGTCATCATCTAGAGCATATTATGTTTATTCATATGATGACAATACTCGTGTTATATATTTCAGGACCCACAAGAGTAACGCAGATGGGAATTTTGAAAGTGGTTCTGCTTTAATTTATGAAACACCTGATACTGTGCATACATTAGTATATTCTCCTGCGGCGGGTCAAATATTTGCAGACAATAGGAGCGAAACTGTGCCATATCAAGGCGATTTTTTATTTGGAATACTGAATAAAAATAGAATTGTTTTTACTGATACGGCTATCGACAAGTATTCAGAAGACGATAAATCATATTATATATTACACATAATATCATTAGATGACTTAAAATCAACTGAAATTTCATTGACCTATAAAAAAGTAGAATTACCGGAATCAAGAAGAGAGGTGCCAGGTTTTGTATATTTCAGGAGCAAAGCTATTGGAGATAAGTATACAGAGATAATAAGTAATACCAAATATTGGCCTCCGATAAGGAAAGTAATTACCGATAGAAACTTTATTTTCATATATACTTATCAAAAAAATGACGAAGGAGAATATTTTATAAATATATTTGATATTGATAAAAATAAGCATATTTGTTCAGTCTATATGCCTGTTATTCCAAATATTATTAAAAACGGATACTTATACAGAATAGGGGAAAATGAGGAAGGTTTTTATGTAATCGAAAAATACAAAATCGCCCCGGCAGTGTATGGGAAGTGATGGTATAAAAAATCAACGGTTTATTTGTTCGAATTGGTCTATAAGGGCAGTTCCCCGAAGGGACAAGCGCGAACTGCCCCTACTTTTGCAAATTTTAAATTTATACTATTTATTTATCAAAAAATGACAAAGAGGTTTGCGATGCCTCATTGCCGCCCCGAGTACTCGGGGCGGCTACCATTTATATTTATTACCTTTATTAAAACACCCAAGGTAGCCGCAATCCCGAAGCTTCGAGATTACGTTAAATATTTACAAGAGTTTTGATTAGTATTATCCGTAAAAATTAATTTTTATTGACTTTTTTGATCGAATGTCGTATTGTATTACGAATATTCAATCGAAAGGGTTTTTGTTATGAAATCTGTTAAAATATCACCGAAATTTTAGGTCGTAATTCCTCAGAAAGTGCGTAAATCATTGCAGTTGAAGGCGGGGCAGAAGGTTCAAATTATCCAGTATTCAAACCGGATTGAATTGATTCCTGAGCGGGAAATATCAGAAATGCGCGGATTTCTGAAAGGAATCAATACCGATTTTGAGCGTGAAGGAGATAGAATATGAACTTGGTTGATTCTTCAGGATGGCTTGAATATTTTTCTGACGGACCAAATGCCGACTCGTTTGCAAAACCTCTTCAAGATTTAAACAACCTTATTGTTCCTACAATTTGTATTTACGAAGTTTTTAAAGTTATATTACGTGAACGAAGTGAAGACGATGCTCTACAGGCTGCTGCATTAATGGAACAGGGTCAGGTTGTTGATTTAACTTCGGAAATTGCCATTCAGGCTGCCAAAATAAGTTTTGAATATAAAATTCCTATGGCAGACAATATAATCCTGACAACTGCTCGTTTCTATAATGCAATTGTATTGACACAAGATAATGATCTTGAGAAATTTCAAGATGTAAAATATATCTCGAAAAGTATTAAAAATAAGTGATTATTATTCCTTTCCCTATAGTATTTAATGGGCGATGCCTGTATTTTTGACGGCATACCCGGCAGTGTATGGAAAGTAAAATACTATTTACTATTATTTCAGATTGTTTTATTGACGTTGTAATTAACGAATGTAAAAGAGAAACGTTATGAAATACTTAATAATTGGAATTGTAATTTCTGTATTTTCATGTTCAGCCCCGGTGTTTGTGCAGAAGGAACAGATTCCCGTTATTAAAAATACAGAACCCCGTAGTGGAAACGCTCCCTACGCAGAGTTTAAGCTCCTGCACACCATCCCGACATACGATGATAAAGAAGAATACGGTATCAGCATGATATATGACTTTGCTGTCGATAATAACGACAACCTGTACGTCGTTAGCGGTCTTGATAATAACATAACGGTTTTCGATAGTAATGGGAAATACGTGCGTACTATCGGCAGGGAAGGAGAAGACCCGGGCGAGTTTCGGTCACCGGTTTCAATAGCCATAAAAGGTAACGAAATGCACGTATTTCAAAAAGGCGGATCTTTTTTGCAGGTGCTCGACCTCCGGGGAAAGTATAAACGCAAATCGAAACCAGTGGATAATGTGAGCTTTCGCTTTATTAATTTCTATGGTGATTATTATCTGACATTTAATAGAAAACGTCAAATTAAACCGGCTCCAGGAAGTATAGTGATCAGCAATGCCGTAAACCGGCAACTTTATTGTACGGTCGAAATGCGGGATAAGGATTTTGATCTTGTCAGGGATATTGTATATGTACGGGAAAAGGATCCAAAAGAAGACCGGTTCTCTGCACAGCACGATGCAATACTAAGCGGCTCCAATATCGACAAATATATCTACTTTCCTCAGAATACGGACAAATACGAGATTACCAAATACGACCTGAAAGGCAATGCGCTTCTCACATTCACGAGGCAGTATAAACAGGAATTGTTTTCCAAACCGGTAAAAGACTATCTGAAAAGATTGAATGAATGGTGGATAAATTATTATAACAGTAGAGGTACACCCAAGAATATGAGGAATCCATATTTTGTAGATCCCTCGGAACATCCATGTGTAATCCGGAAAATATTGATCGATGATAAGCAGAATATTTGGGTGCTCGCCGGAGAATGGGCTCTAGATGCAGATTTTGAAGTAACCGTCGAATCGACATTGGATATTTTTGATCCTGACGGGATATATCTT
>LJUD01000121.1 GCA_001304035.1 bacterium SM23_31
TGATGTTTTTGGTGAAGACCCTACGGTGAACCTGCTGCAGGAAAAGGCAGCGTCGCTCTTTAAAATGGAAGCTGCGCTGTTTATGCCGAGTGGTACCATGGCAAATGAGGTTGCTGTCAAGACGCACACCCAGCCGGGGGATGAAGTGATTACCGACGACCGTTCACATATTTTCCATTTCGAAAGCGGAGCAGCAGGACTGCTTTCGGGTGTCAATATTTTTACACTGCCCGGTAAAAACGGCATAATCACAGCGGAACAAATAAAAAGAGCAATAAGACCGGATGGTATTCAATATGCAGAGAGCCGGCTTATTTCTCTTGAGAACACGCATAATTACGGCGGCGGTTCAATATTTCCGTTGCCGGAAATTGAAAAAATCGCATCTCTGGCACGTGAACATAACATACGCATGCATCTTGACGGTGCACGTATTTTTAATGCTGTTGTCGCTTCCGGCATTGCACAATATAAATATGCGCAGTATTTTGATTCCGCAGCATTTTGTCTTTCAAAGGGATTGGGCGCGCCTGTCGGTTCGGTACTGCTCGGAACTGCAGAGTTCATTGACCGTGCAAGAAAGTACCGCAAAATATTCGGCGGCGGTATGCGGCAGGTTGGCATTCTCGCTGCTGCCGGCATATACGCACTCGATAATAATATTAACCGTCTCGCAGAAGACCATAAAAATGCAAAATCTCTTGCAGTCGCATTGAACGAATCCAAAACGTTTGAAATAAATCCGGATGAAATCAAAACCAATATTATAATTGCAGGCATATCGGGTACTAATTTCAGCGCAGACCGGGCGGCAGCAAAACTTGCTGAATGCGGCATTCTTGTCTTTCCGTTCGGCTATAACAGTATCCGCGCCGTTACACATCTTGACGTTACTTCAGAGGATATTGCCGAAGCCTGTGACCGAATTGCAGCATATTTTTAATTTACACGAACAAATTTTTTTATCCTGACAGCAAATGCACGGCTGAATAACAGGTGAAACCTCCGTTATGCTGTCCCGCCCCGGGTTCCAGTGACGCTATTACATGGTGTAATTCCCCTATGAGCGCATCCCGAGTACCCGGGACGGCTGCCAGAGAAGTTTTATGAATAATTCAGATAACAAAACTTTGGCAAATTTTTAGATATAAGGATCATTTTTCACCCCCAAACGAGTTTGGGGGTGCCACCCAAGATCAATTAGTCATTGCGAGGAACGTAGCGACGTGGCAATCTCGCCGCTAAGATCTAATATTAAAGCTTAATTTTGCCTTAAAAGTAATTTTTGCCAAAGTTTTGTCAGATAAAATTAAATTTTTTATTTTTCCTGCGAAACATTTGACTTGATTTTATTGTTGGTTTTTTTTAATTTAATTATGTAGAATTTGAAGTTTATTTTCCAAACGAGACATGTCAATGGCAGAAAAGAATTTAAATTTAGCAAAAATTAAAGCATACGACGATATTAAGCGGATGATTAATTTTTTACATGAAGAGCAGGAATCTGTCGAGGGGGCTGCGAGTAAACGAGAATTCTTCAGAATGAATATTGAAACAATATATGAAAATATTTTTAAGAATAAGATTCCTATCGAAGAGTACGAGTCTATCATATTCGATCTTTGTATTAGTAAAACGCTCATAATGGGGGATACGGACGAAACAAAATTACATCGAAAAATAGAAGATGCTATTTTACGGTATAACATTCGCAGTAAAGATTTAATTTCCGAAAAACTCTCGATGTCGGTTGCCAATGACCCGCGTACCCGGGGACGTATTAAGGGGATTGTCGACTCAAGGTATAAAGAGATCGTTACCCCGTTAATAGCAGGAACAATCCGTGATCTCATTCCGAATAAGGAGATAGACAGCAGGGAGATAATATCCATGGTGAAAAAGGAACGGTATGATCTGGATACCGTTTCTATTTCAAAAATTTTCTCGAAAGAACTCAAGGTATACCAGGAAAAAAACAGGGATCAGTTTAAGCGCGACATGGAAATGAAGCGGCGTCTTGGCAAAAGTCCGGAGATTAAGCGAGACAGGAGAGCGCCGGGTGTCAAGACCCACGCCGAGAAGATGAATATCATTATCGAAAAAGAGAAAAAACGTAAAAAAGAGTTTATATCTACTCTCGGTACTATTGCGTTTAAATTAACTGAAACATACCTCGATGATAATACCAGAGTTTTTGTACATACTGCAAATTACAAGCAAAAAAGGATTGTAATTATATCTTATGCCCTCGGTGGTGAAATCGACAATGTCTCGATTCTGTTTGAAAGTATGCGGAGCAAAGGAGAAGAATTTTTCTTCGATTTGAGCGAACTCCACACACTCGATGAAAAGGTTACGCCTGCGTTTATTAAAAATAAATTAGGATTGTTCAGTAAAGTTCTTGGAGTTGCCGGTGTTTTAGAGGCTATATGGTTCTTAAGCAATGTGCTGACCACCGAACGAAAACTGCCGTTCAAAACGGTCGAGTATATCCAGGATTGCTTCCTGATATACTTTGATGAGATTGAATCAGAAATATATAAGATGACGGTTAGTGAGGCAATCCACGGGCAAGTATAAAAATAACTGCATACAAAACCTTCACAAAGATTCTTTACATAATACATAGTTCAAAATATAAAATACCTCATTATTTCTAATCAGTCTATTTCTCCACAATTTTATATTCCGAGACACTTACACGGTCAGGGTCAACAATAAGAAGCCTGTCATCAAAAATGCGAAATAAAAAGATGTCTTCCGGCAGGGGCAAAGAACCCAGCAGGATACTTTCGTCATCAAATACTTCAAAAACGGCGTACGATTTTTCAATGAGAGAGCTCTCTGAGTCAAATAGCGTTTTCCAATTTTCTGGCTGACTCACGAACGTCAGAATCCATATCCGGTTTTTATGATCAACAGCAATACCCATCGATACCGTATTAGGAGCATTCATAACATCGTTAACTTCAGTGACTTCGTAATTCAGTTTCCGGTCAGCGGCAAAAAGGATGTTACCGTCAGCATCGCGTTTTTCTATCAGGTTTTTGTAACGGTACGTGATGTATATATTCCCGGCGCCGTCAACAGCAACCGGTGCGTCCGCGACGATATAATAATCTGAACTTTTGGGATTTATAATGACGTCTGGTTTCCCGAACGAATGAACAACCTTTCCCTCTAAATCACATATAAAGAACAACGGAAAATTTTCATAATCAAATGACATTCGTTGAGCGTCAGAAAGAAGTCCGACCATCCCGAATTTGCCTCCTATGATCATTCTGCCGCCGGGTAGCAGCCAGCATTGTGATGGTCTGATATCGGTTTCCTGCCGGTACCTGCGTAATTCTTTTCCAGCCTTATCGAGTACGATAAAATCATAGTTAACACCCACATACAATTCCTCATTGGGTGCAAAGGTCAGGTTAACGGGGCTGTTTTTGAACTCGCCGGGCCCTTCTCCCTTTCTTCCGATCGTCGCCATGTACTCGCCGTCTGCGTTAAATTTCTGTATACGGCAGTCCCCTGAATTAATAATGTAAATATTCCCATCAGAATCACGACAAACATCCGAGATTTTCCACATAATATAATTTTCATCTGTTGCTTCTAAAGACCCGATTTCCTGTACAAACTCAAGCTCAATTTTCGTTTCATCTCCCCACTGCGGCGCATTATTGTGGATGTGCCGCACACCGTCAATTATATCAACAGTGTGAGTTTCAAAACTCTTCTGCCCACATGAAGCTGTTATTATTAATAAGGCAGAACACACAAGAATAATTTTCCAATTCATAACAACCTCCCAATGTCTAAGAAAATGCTGTTTCCCGTACACCTCCGGGTTGATTTGGTATTATTTCTCGATGATTTTATATTCCGAGACGCTGACACGGTCAGGGTCAACAATAAGAAGCCTGTCATCAAAAATGCGAAATAAAAATATGTCTTCCGGTAAGGGCAATGAACCCAGCAGGATACCTTCGCTGTTGTATATTTCAAACACTGCTGCTGATTTCTTTACAGACATTAATATAGAAAGCTTCAATTGTTCGCGCCACTCATCAGGCTGTTCAATGACCGTAATAATCCATACACGGTCTTTAGTATCAACCGCAACGTGGGTTGAAATGGAATTTGAATAGGTTTCAAACGTAAAGTCAAACAGGTAACCTGTTTCTTTAAAGTTCAGAGGTCGGTCAAAAACTAATAAAATGTTCCCCCCGGAATCGCGTTTTTCTATCAGATTTCTGTAACGGTACGCAATATAAATATTACCATTCCTGTCGACATCAAAAGGAGCATTGGCATTTGTAAAAATCGCATCCATATTTTCTTCTTTATAAATATCCATTTCCCCGAAAGAGTGAACATTTTTCCCTTCTTCATCAATAATGTGAAACAGATTATAATACCCGGTCTTTGCTAATTCTTCGTAGCGGCTTAACATTCCAACTCCCTGATTATATAAACCTCCATAAATCAGTTTTTTCCCAGGCAGAATCCTGCTTTTGTGAATAAAATGTTCATGTCTGAATCTTCTAAGTTCTTTTCCTTTATTATCTAAGATTATATAATGGTTTTTACCAAAATCACCTATATACATCCTGCCGTCTCTATCCAGATTGAGACTTACCGGATTCTTGAACTCTCCGGGTCCCTCACCGGGACCGCCAATCGTCGTTAAATATTCACCCTGTGGATCAAATTTCTGAATCCGGCTGTCCCCTGAATCAAGAATGTAAATATTCCCATCAGAGTCACGAACGACATCCCAGATGTTCCACATAATATAATTTTCTTCCGTTGCCTCTAACGCCCCGATCTTTTGCACAAACTCCAGCTCAATTTTTGGCTCATAGCCCCATTGCGGCCCTTTATTGTGGATTATATCAACGGTAAAATGTTCTTCCTTCCGGCTGCAGGAAACTACAAATGCAACTAAAAGGGCAAGAATTAGCAAAGCTGGTTTAATCTTCATTGGATACCTCTTACTCTTGACTATAAGCAATATCATGTATTTGATCAAGAATATATAATATACAATTACAAAAAACAGTTATTTTTTTTAATGCAGATGAACATCATAAAAAATTGTTAGGAGTTTAGCACGGTTGAATCAAAATAACTCTTTAACATTGATACTATTAAACATCAGAAAAATTCCATAAATTTTTTATTTTTTTGCATTTTCTTTATATTCTATTACAATGAGACTTATTTTCCCGCCTATTTTTACCGATAATTTGTTTTTCTGTAATAAAATCATTTGTAGGGGCGGTTCGCGAACCGCCCCTACTCCTTTAGTTTAAAAGCAGTAATCCAGCTTTTATCCTGCGTGTCCCGGTTTTAAAAAAATTGACAAATAATACATGTAGAGACGTACGGCGTGCGTCTTGGGGAAAAAACATTGTATCGGAGAGTTACGAGACGCATACCGTGCGTCTCTACGTAAAAAACACCCCCAATCCCCTGAGTACTCGGGGGATTGAGGGTGCCACAAAGAAATAATAAGAAGAATAGCACAGGGGAAAGTAATACTATACCAGAATTGTCTGAAATGTAACTATGGTTTATAAAGTTTTGTAAAGTAAAGTACCCTTACTCAGCGTACTCTGTGAAATCTTTGCCTCCTCTGCGGTAAAATATTTTAATACTTCTTAAAATGATCTTGCGAGGCGGAATGTTACGCACAGAGGCCGGCTTTTCGTATCGGTACGCCATGCAAAATCTACCCGCATGTCTTCATCGTGTGTTATTATACCTATTCCCATATTATGTTTCATAATATCCGTGTTGAGCTCATCAAAATAATTGTCAATGCCCACCGGCATTACTGCGCCGGCATCGAAAAACAGCGCAAGCTTGAATTCATTGAGAAACCACGAAGGGGGACCGGTTAATACTCTGCGTGCGTCAAAGATATATTCAACGTTTGATAGGAACATGCTTGATCCCGTGAATTCTTTGTATCTCATTCCGCGCAGCGAGCTGATCCCACCCAGATAAAACATCCTTTGTACGGGCAGAGACCCGCGGGAAGAACCGAGCATTATCCTGAAATTGAGATTTTCATAATAGCTTAACGGCTGGAAGCGGCGGAGGTCCAATATGTACCTCTTATAATCAAAATCTCCGCCGATATCGGGACCGGTATATTCGCCGTCAAAACAAATCCACCATCCCCGGCTGGTTTTACTGCCGCTGTTCCTGGTGTCAAATATTCCAATTACGTTGACGCTGGTTACATCGCCTTCATCAATCAGCGGATTCAGGCGGAATACCTTGCTGCCCCCAAACATCGACCATCGTGCTGTATTTTTCATGCTCTTGAATGTATCAGTTCTATACTCGAATCGAAGTAATGTACTGTTTAGAACTTCCTGGCTGACATAAGCAGTAAAACCACTTCGGTTGTAAAAATCGAGAAAGTCTTCTCTAATGAACAGCGCCGCCATAGTGTTTTCATTGTGTCCGATTCTCCAAAAATCGTCGCTGTCGGTCAGGTCATAACCTTTTACGCCGATAGTGAACGGATTACTATTGAACAGTTGCTTTTCAAGCCCAATTGTATAGCGCCATTTTTCTGATTCGAATCCGTATCCGACATTTCCATAAAAATCAAACATTCTTGTATCGTAAAATCTGCGTTTTGCTATATCTGCACCTAAAAACAAACCCTCGACACGATTATACCGTATCATAACATCGTTATTGCCGAATATTTCGTTTTCCCAGTTGTACCTTCTGCGGCTTTCCCACCGGTCTTGCCACGGTCTGCGGGATTGCGGCTCTGTACCGATAAGGTTTTTCCAGCTTGTTTCAATTTTATTGCCGGCAATGACACCACCGGCATTCTGAATAATTTTCCCGCTGATTGCAACCGCATCTCCTCGTATAACTCCCAGCCGGTCGATAATCATGTTACCGTCGATTACAATTACAGAGCCGAGAACTTCGCCGTTGATTTCAATATCTCCGATAACTATGATATTTGAGTTAACAGTATTACCGTCACTAACCGAGTAGTCGCCGTTATAATAGATTTTTCCTTTCGTGCTGCCGGAAAAATAGCGCCTTTCTGCTTCACGGCGTATCTCATTATAATCTTTCTCTTGTGCAAAGCATTCGGAGATAAATCCAATGCTCCACAGAAATGTTATTGAAATGATAACACATATTGGATGCATGCATTTGACAAACGATTTCCAAGTGCACATTTTTCCCTCCCGAAAAATTATTTGGTCTTTTAAAAGTAATGTTCGGCTAAAATATAAGAAGAAAAATACATAACCATTCGTGATTATATCAATAATTCGAATTATGTATTTTCTATGTCATTATAATTATTAGACGATTACCGTTGAAAAAAAGTTGCATGAATTTTTAAAATATTTATCTGTAACCGGCGCAAAGGGCGTGAAATTATTTTAATTGCTCTTGCTCTGTTGGTCTTTTCTTAAGCATATAGCAATAACCGTAGAATCTGGCGCCGTCGGCGATTTTAAGCTTTTCAGTCCGGATATCGCCTTTCAGGTCGGCAAATTCCTCTAATACCACCCGTTTTACTGCATTTACCGACCCGTGTACTTTGCCGCCGATAATAGCATTGAGCGAGGTAATTTGACCTTCAATAACACCGCATTCGCCGACAATAACATCCTGGTCGGCAGTTACTCCACCTTCAACGTAACCGTCGATACGACCGGAATTTTTTATATGAATCGAGCCTTTAATGCGTGTTCCTCTGCCGACTACGGTACTGATTATATCACTCGGCTGGATTTTTTCAACGTGTTCGTTTTTCATGATATTAGTATTTTTGCAGAATCCCGTATAGTTCCGGACGCCTGTCACGTAAAAATGGGCGTTCCCGTCTCATTTTTTCTATCATGGTAAGATCACATTCGGCAATAAGAAGTTCCTCTTTATCGATTCCGGCTCGAGCTACCATTTCACCTGCCGGGTCTGTTACAAAACTTCCTCCGACAAATTCTATTTCATCTTCTACCCCGGTGCGATTTACCAGTCCGATAAATATTTGATTTGTGAATGAGGCTGCCTGCATTTCAATTTCGTATAGTTCGATCG
>LJUD01000122.1 GCA_001304035.1 bacterium SM23_31
ATTTTTTCCGACATACTTGTAATTCCTGAAGCAATGGGAATGAAATTAACGTATAAAGAAGTCGGCGGACCTGTTTTTAAACAGCCGATACGCAACAAAATAGACGCAGGTAACCTGCACGATATAGAACCCGTGCGCGATTTAAAGTTTGTTTTAGATGCCCTTTCCATTACAAAACGGGAATTAAGCCGGAGAGTACCGCTTATCGGGTTCAGCGGGTCACCGTGGACATTGTTGACGTATATGGTTGAAGGCGGAGTTTCTCATGATTTCTCAATAATCAAAAGTCTCATATATAACGATCCTGCACTTGCACATACGGTTCTGACGAAATTGACAGAGGCGGTTGCGGATTATTTAACTGCACAGATAGAAGCCGGCGCCGATGCCCTCCAGATATTCGACACCTGGGGCGGGATCTTATCACCAAACGATTTTAACGAGTTCTCGCTTAACTATATCGCAAAAGCAATTGCCCAAATAAAAAGAAACGATGAGCCGGTCATAGTTTTTGCGAAGAATGTTCACCACAGTTTTATCAATCTTACCGCCGCCGGAGCGGACGTTATCGGTCTGGATTGGACTGTGAATATAGGCGATGTTAGAAAGGAAATCAGTGACCGTACCGCTCTGCAGGGAAACCTGGATCCATCCGTACTGTATGCAAACAAAGAAAAAATTAGAACCGAAGTTAGGCGTATTCTTGACTCTTACGGCACCGGCAGCGGGCATATTTTTAATTTAGGACACGGGATATTACCGGATACAGACCCCGAAAATGCAAAGGCATTAGTCCGGTTTGTGAAAGAAAAGAGCGCAAAGCATCACTCCCCTGCTCCCACCTAATTTTTATATCTGTTATGTCTTTAATCCGGTGAAAGTACTTGTTATTTTAGCATTCGGCAGCCGGCTCATGAATTTTTATTTTGGCTGAAAGCTTACTGCTGTACAGTTGTTGAAAAAACTTACTAATTATATGAGGCGAAGATGTAGATATCAGTAAATTCACTTCATACAGCAGGAAATTTTGTGATAGAGATCACACCATTTTTATCAAACAAATTTTGTACTTGACTTTTTAATAAAAATTATTAATATACAGATTGAGTAATGTGAGGATATGCATTATAAAAATGCGCCGCTGCGAATGTTGCATTTAAGACATGTGCCCGGCTGTCTAAATTGTCCATGTTCATTGCTTTTGTAAAAAGTCAATAAATATTTAATACTTTTGAACATTTTCTGCAGTTATTTGTATCTTGTAAAGAGAAAAGAAAAATATTAATACGGGAACTGATGTATATAATATTTGAGGAGACGCTATGAAAAGGTATTATTTAATTATTATAGCAGTATCGGCGTTAGCTCTGGCTTTAGGATGCAGCAAATCACCTGTTAATGTAGAGGCAGAAGATGTACTTAGTGAGCAAGAAGCAGAATTTAAAGCAATGGAAACGGATTTTGCCTCTATAGTCATTGATGAAGAGCCGGACAGCAGCCGGACAATCGGTGAAAGAAGAATAGAAAGACTCCGCTTTCAATTACGGCGCATGAACCTGTTTCTTGAGAGACTCGGCAAATACGAAGAAAAATATCCAAACGAGGAAGCGCACAAATTAATCCGGCTTGCTAAACGGTATCTCAATGCGGCAATAAAAGCATATCAAGAAGAAAAATACAGGGAATGTTACAGATATCTAAAAAATGCACGCGAAAATGCTCGCGAGGCGCTTATACTGTTGAAACCGAGAAACCGGTACAGAAACCGAAACGGCGGCTGATATACGAATTTTACTTGAATCAAACCCTGTGTCTTTTGCGGCACGGGGTTTTTTGTTTCTAAGTTCTTTATAAAACCCAGAAAATTTGAATGATCTTTTTTTGAATTTTTTAGTGTTCATTTGTATTATTTATAAATTTGTTTTTCTTTCTCGGATTCATATCCTGAATTAGAAGTCCCTTTTTGCTTTTACACTGTGACAAAACAAGTGTTTCTTCGGCTTGTTACGTATCTGTTATTTAATTTTTTCACAATCTTTTAAACTTGACAAAAAGGCAAATAATACGTAATTTTAGCTTATTAGAACGAATTTTTCTTAAAAATTGTTATAAAGTAGTAGATATGAAAGTGTATGTCATTCCGTTAAACGGGATTATAAATAGAGCGCACAATCAACCTTTCAAGGTACAATGATGGAAATACAATTTATAGAGGCATTAAAGAAAAATGCGGACAGTCTCATTGAGGAATGGGTATCCCTCGTTAAAACGTCCACAAAGAACTATCAAAGCGCTTCTGAGGATGAGATAAGGAATAATATCAAACGGCATATGCAGGTAATTATCGAAGTTTTTGAAAATCAAGATTATAGCGAGTTGAATGAATTTTTAGAAAATCTTGCTGACAAACGCAGTAAAATGGATTTTGATATAAAAGAGACTTTGTTCGCATTTCTTAACGGTCAAACGGTTCTCCTCAGATTTCTGGACAGCATTCGTGATAAAGAAAACATTTTTTGTACTAACTGCCGTGAAATCACGGATTGTTTTAATAAAACGCAGATATTGTATTCTAATATTTTTCAGAGTAAGCGGCTTGAAAAAACGGAACGGAGCTACTTGCGGGAAATTGAGCACAAAGACCTTCGCCTTTCCAGCTTAACGGATGTAACTGCGGATGCTGTAATCGGTCTGGATGCAAACCTGAATATCCGTTCCTGGAACCGGGGCGCAGAGGTTATGTATCAATACAGAACTAATGAAATTCTTGGCAAACCGCTGGCAATTCTCGTCCCAAAAGAACTTCTTAATAACGGAGAGCTTCAATCGCTCGAAATGATTACACGGCGGAGCGGCTTTATTAAAAACTACCAGACAGAACGTATCAGGAAAGACGGAAAGGTCCTGATAGTCAATATATCATGCACCCTTCTGAAGGATAATGATGGTAAAGATATCGGGTTTTCCACAATTCACCATGATCTTACTGAAATGATTCAATTGGAACAGGAAATACGTTCACAGGAAAGATACCTATCATCAGTTGTTGACTATTCGATGGACGCAATAATCGGCTTAGACCTTAACGATAACATTGTTTCCTGGAATAAAGGCGCCGAAAATATTTTTGGTTATACTAAAGAAGAGGTAATAGGAAAGAATTTAGACATTTTATTTACACCCGAAGCAAAAAAATCAGGAGAATTGAAACGCATAAACGAGGAATTAAACAAAGCCGGTTTTATAAAAAGTTATGAAGGTGAGCGTATTACGAAAAGCGGTAAATACATATCTACATCGCTGACCAAATCTCTGATACGGGATAAAAATAATAAAATCATCGGCAGTTCGGCAATTTTACGGGATATTACAGAATACGAAAAGCTTAAAATGCAGATGAGTCATTCAGAAAAACTTTCAGTTGTAGGGCAATTAACCGCCGGTATTGCTCACGAAGTTGGTAATCCGCTAACTTCTATTTCTTCTCTTATACAGGTGCTGACAAGAACTGCGCAAAATGAAGACCTAACAAATAAATTAAACCTTATAAAAAAACAGACCGACCGTATTACCAAGCTTATTCGTGATCTTGTGAGCTTTTCACAGCCGTCGGATTTTCGAATCAAGCCCACCGATATTAACGGATTAATTAAAGAAGCTATTTCTATTATAAAATACGATAACCGCGCACAAAACTGCCACTTTGATATTCAACTTGCTGAAAAACTACCCCTTACCGATATCCCGGAGGATCAGGTCCAGCAAGTCATTATTAATATTTTATTAAACGCTTTAGATGCTGCTCCCCCAGAAAACGGGAAAATATCCATTCATTCGTTGACCCGGAACGGGACTATTAATGTAAAGATCAAAGACAACGGCAAAGGAATACCACTATCGATTATCGATAAAATTTTCAATCCCTTTTTCACAACAAAAGGCGTAGGAAAAGGAACCGGTTTGGGACTGTGGGTCAGCTACGGGATTATTGAAAACATACGCGGGAAAATTCTTGTCGATAGTAAAATGAATTCCGGAAGTACATTTACAATAGAAATACCTATAATACGATAAATAGCTATGACATACAGTATTTTAATTGTAGATGACGAAGAAATAATTCGCAATTCGTTGTCATACATTTTAAAAGGTGAGGGTTATGAAGTTGAAGAAGCGGATGATGGCGATACAGCGTTCGAAATAATTTCTCAAAAATCCTTTGACCTTGTAATCACCGATATAAAAATGCCCAAAATGGATGGTATTTCCCTCCTGAAAAAGATATCAAACCTCCAACCTGAAACATTTTTCATCATTATTACTGCATTTGCGTCTCTTGAAACTGCCGTCAACGCTTTGAGGTTAGGTGCGTACGATTACATTATGAAACCGCTTGAATTTGACGATGTGTTATTCAAAATAAACAAACTATTTGAACATAAAAAATTGCTGCTTGAAAATAAAATTCTCCGTGAGGAAATACAGCAAAAGTATGATTTTGACAACCTGATCGGGCAGAACGCAAAGATGAAGTCCATCTATGAAAGTATAAAAAAGGTGGCAAAAACCGACGGAAACGTGCTGATAACGGGAAAAAGCGGTACAGGCAAAGAGCTCATTGCGCGGGCGCTGCACTACAACAGCAACCGGCGGGGCAACCGTTTTGTTCCGATAAATTGCGGCGCCATTGCCGAAAACCTGGTAGAAAGTGAATTATTCGGATATAAAAGGGGAGCATTTACCGGCGCCATAAAGGACAAACCGGGATTCTTCGAGGCGGCTAATCACGGTACTTTATTTTTAGATGAAATAGGTATTATTCCGCTCAATGTTCAGGCTAAACTTCTTCGCGCTATCGAGCAAAAAGAAATTATTTCTGTGGGAGACACAATGCCTATTTCAGTTGACGTGCGTATCATCGCCGCAACTAATATGGACCTTGCAGATGCAATTAAAGAGGGAAAATTCCGCCTCGACTTTTACTACCGGTTAAACGTCGTAGAAATAAAACTTCCTACGCTTGCCGAACGAAAAGACGACATTCCACTGCTGATCAAACATTTTGTCAGGAAATTCAGCATGGAAATGAATAAACCCATTACCGGCGTTGACAACGAAACAATGAAAATCCTCATGAATTACCAATGGAAGGGTGAAATTCGTGAGCTGGAAAATGTAATTGAAAGGGCAATAATTTTTTGTGATTCAGACCTCATCACTCCCAAAGACCTCCCCCCTAACATGTACGCAGATTCCCAATCAAGCGAACAGGATATACCTGAAAATTTGAAGGAAGCTATGCACATATATGAGCGAAGACATATAACGGAAGAACTTTCCAAGTATTCCAATAATAAAGAATCAACTGCAAAAGCTCTCGGAATCAGCGTTTCTTCGCTGTATCGAAAAATGGACGAGCTTTCCATTTCATTAAAGTAAATCCTGACGCGGAACGCATAAAAGCATTACCTGTCTCCGACAGGTAACGAGAAGGGAAATCCCCCTTAGTCCCCCTTTGAAAAGGGGGAGACTTTAGTTCAATGAATACTAGGGATGGAAAAAGTCCCGCTAAGCGGGATGCAAGACCTGACCACAAAAATTTCGCTACGGGAATATCAATATTGACGAATATGTTCTATACTATTGTTATCTCTAATATAGTCTAACAGGATTAAATCGTAATACGAACGATACCGCCCACTATCAAAATTTGATATAAAAGTCTGTATCAACTGCAGCCTTGTGGCACGGTAATTACTTGAAATATTTCTGATGAAAACCGAGTTTTCGTCTATCGGCAGTAATTTTACATTTCGTGCCCAATTATTAAATATCCTGTCTTGAAACAGGTACCTTTCAACGTTCGATACGTAAAATGCTGTTACCGTTAAATTGCGCTCCTTTAAAAACTGAGCGACTGCGGAAAGCGCCTTTGAGCCGGCAAAGTTTCCCGTAACAGGTATAATCTTGTTTTCGAGATTCATAGTGCGTAAGTACACATAGTCTTCACGACTGTTGAACGCATTAAGTTGTTTGCCGGCAGGATCCCGCAATCTCAGGATTTCCGCAAATGTCGGCCTGTTGCTTCGGCCGCGGCGGTTTTGTCCTCCACCTGACGTTATGCTCAAATTATATTGATAAAATACCTGTAATACCGCATTTATTTCCCGAATATCTGTGGAATTCAAAGCGAGATTATACTTTGTCTGAAGTATATCGATAATGGTGCTTTGCGTTTGATTGAACATATCCCTGTCAGAAGGAATATTATAAAAATAATTAACTATTTCATTAATATCCGCATTTACACTAGGCGACTCTTTTGGGTCCAACGGTTTTGCAAATAAATAGGAAAAAAACTCAGCTCTTGTTTCCGACAACTCAAAGAGTATCTTATAAACAAGATGCTGCATTCTATTCTGATGGCGAATATCCACAATGAATGCCAGTTCGGGTTTGATTGCAGCGATATATGTAAAATTCTGATTCGGAGCAACACCTATGTACACTCCTCCTTGCACTGAGCGCTCTTTTAACAAGCCTATGACGTCGAGATATGTCTGTTCGTTTGTTATCCATATATCGCTCTGGTAGTAGCCTCCTTCTTCTGACAGAGAGTTCATTATCTCCGTAAATTTCTCCGGAGCTATTGGTTCGACACGCTGCGCATAAAGGTCGTGAACAAGAGAAGAAGCAAATACAGCAGCCAGTGAGAAGACAATTAGTATTTTTTGCGTGGCAAAAAACTTTCCCAAGGATAACTGCCGAAATAAGTGTACTCTTTTCTTCACGTCGTATTCTCCGTATATTTATCTTGTTTTTTTAATAATCAGTACAATTCGGACATATTGGATTACAAGTTAAGAGATATTCTTTACTATTTCAAGGACTTTTCTCACTGCCTTGTTTCAGGATTATTAATATAAATTTCGCACTTCCACACTTCTGCGGCGAATAAGCTGAAAATTGTATAAAATACTTCCTTTAAAAATAGTTTTGAAGAAATATTGTGGTCTGAGCTTGCATCCCTTATCCTGAAATGTAAGTTTTCTGTGATTTTGGGAAAAAAACTTGATTTTCCTATTGCAATTTACAATTTAAATGTGTAGGATGATAATGTTAAATATATTTGAATTAATTATTCAAAGTGGCATGTTTTACAATCAATCCGCAGAAACAAGCAGATTCAAATGGTCTCTCACTGATAAAATGGTCTCCATATTCCTTGCTAATGCTCTTACGATAATTCCCGACCCGATTCTGCGGATTCTAATTCTGTAAATTCTTTCTCTGTTATGTAATGTGTTTTTTCGCTGCGTCAGGACTTCAGTCCTTGACGCAGCTGATTATTCCCGAGTACCCGGGACTTTTATTAGAAAGATAAAAATTTTTAATTTTTTTCTTGACAATTATATAACTTATATATATATTAGCTTTAGCTATTGATTGTGTTCTTGGGACATTCTCATACGGAAATTGTTAATGGATGCTGTGCTGCTAATGTAATCTACTCTGATACCGGATTATTCTTCTGAAGCTGAATTTCTCCCTGAACACAAATTGTTACTTTCGTATTATTTATTGATTTAAATTTTTTATTACGTGGTTGATTATATCATAGCGAAGACGTCTTTCGCCTCCGGGATATTTTATAATTAACCGCAAAGGCGCAAAGAGAGTTAATAATAGAAAAAATATAGTATATTTTCTCAGCGAGCTTGGCGCATTCTTTTCCGCCGGAGGCGGATCTGCCCAGCTTAGCGGGGCTGAAAATTGCCGAGAAATATAAAATGTAACAATTCAAGACCTGACCCCTAATTTTTTCTTTGTACTTTAAAGAAAGTATAAATAGACTACAAAAACAGGTGGGGCTGTTTTATGAAGGGTAAATGGAAATATATAATTATTACAATAATAATTTTGGATGTTTTGTATTTAATTATGCGTTATTGGGATAGATATGAACACCAGCAAGAAAAAAAGTTATATATATCAAATATATTGGAAAATGTTGATACATTATCAATTAAAAAAATAGAATCAAGTTTTAATTATGGTGATTTAATTGAAGATCATATTT
>LJUD01000123.1 GCA_001304035.1 bacterium SM23_31
CAGGGAGCTACAACAAGTACGAAGAAGATAGTGGATATAAAAGAAAAAGGTTATATATCTCTTGAGCCCGGTGATTTCGGTGTTGTCACGGTCCTTGAGGAAATAAGGATGGGCTTACAATACTCGGCGCGTTTCGGTCTGCTGTCAAAGTATGCGAAAAAAGGATTAATTGCAACCACAGAACCACAGATCGATCCGGGATACCACGGTCGTCTAATCGTGGGTATAACTAATTTAACGCCGAAGCCGGTCTCGCTACCTTATAAAGATGACTTTATTTCAGTAGAATTTCACCGACTGGAAGAACCGGCTAAAAAGCCTTACAGCGGACAATACCAGGACAAACTAGAACTCGGCGCCGAGGAAATTGAATTTATTATAGAGAGCGAGGGAATGGCTTTGTCTGAGGTGCTTACCACGATGCGTTCGCTTAGCGAGAACGTCGGTAAACTTGCATCAGAAGTTAAAATGATTAAATGGCTTGTCCCAATAATTGTTGGTTTTGGTATTGCTGTTATCAGTTTAATTGCAGCTCTTAAATAAAAGTACAATTTTCGCTCCGATATTCCATAATAATAGCATACCCAAGTGAACAAAAATAGACCGGGCATATATTAAATCTTGGACACTATCACTTCGGACAGGGCGGTTGTTATAACAATCGGAAATGAAATTCTTTCCGGCAAAACCGTAAACACAAACGCCTCCTATATCAGCAAAAAACTTGGCGAAACCGGTATTAAGACGGTACGTTCAATTTCTGTCGGCGACGAACGATTGGACATTCAATGGGCTGTAAAGGAAGCGTGCTCCTCGGCAGATATAATAATCTGTACCGGTGGTCTCGGTCCAACATGGGACGATATAAGCAAACGCACTGTCTCTGAGTACTTCGGCAGAAGCATCAAGCTCGACCGTGAGCAACTAAGGATTGTAGAAGAGAAATTCAGGGCGCTCGGCTATGAAAAAATGCCTGAGAACAATATCACCCAGGCTGAAATACCCGAAGGTGCGGTAGTATTTCCAAATTCTCGAGGAACAGCGCCGGGATTATTGATTATCGACGGCTCCACACATTTTTTTATGCTGCCGGGGGTTCCCAGTGAAATGAAAGGCTTGATGCCCGAACAAATCATACCATATTTACAAAAAACGCTTCAGAAACAAGAAATTTTTCTGTTCAGGACAATCAGGACAACCGGCATCAATGAATCACTGTTAGCTGAACTTCTTCACCCTGTGCTCGGTAATCTTGATGATCCGGAAGTTGCGTTCCTGCCGAATCCATACGGTGTGGATGTCGGATTAACCACTAAAGGGAAAAACAACGAAGAAATACTGCAAAAAGTTCGACGCATTGAAGAAGATATTTTAAAAATTGTATCAAAATATATCTACGGTTATGACGACGACACAATGGAATCAATAGTGGGCTTCCTTTTGAAAAAACTCGATCTCTCATTATCAACTGCAGAATCGTGTACCGGGGGTCTTATCGGTGATAGAATTACCGCCGTTCCCGGCAGCTCGGAATATTTTGACCGTGGAGTCATCACGTACAGCAATCAATCAAAAATCGATCTTTTAGATGTCGATCCTTCAACGCTCGAGGAAAAAGGAGCAGTAAGTGAAGAAATTGCCCGCCAGATGGCGGAAGGGATACGCAAAAAAAGCGGCTGCGATATTAGTATCGCAACTACGGGCATAGCCGGGCCCTCGGGCGGCAGTCCCGAAAAGCCCGTCGGATTGGTCTACATTGCACTTGCTGATAAATTTGGCACCGTTGTACACAAACTCCATTTTAGAGGAGAACGCACCCGGATAAAACAACAAACAACCCAGGCAGCTTTGAATTTAATCAGGCTTCGTCTTAATGATAAGAACCTTTATAGCGATTGATATTCCTTCGAATATCAAAGAAGAGATTGTTCATTTTCAGGAAGAAACCGCCGGTGCAGGTCTTCCGGTGCGATGGATAAAATCCCAAAATATTCATTTAACCTTAAAGTTTATCGGTGAAATTCCCGAATCTCTTGTAAATCAGGTGATAAAAGATATATTTGAAGGGCCTTCCTTAGGCAAGAAATTTAAGATAACAATCGGCGGCACCGGAGTTTTTCCGAATATAAGAAGACCGCGTATTTTTTGGGTCGGGATCACATCGGGGCAGGATGAAACCGGCAAGCTCGCTAATTGCCTTGAAGAACGGTTAGTCCATTTGAATATATCAAAAGAAAAACGCCCGTTCAGCCCTCACTTGACAATCGGGCGTTTCAGAGAATCGTACCGTATAAAAAATTTGGAAAACTTTATTTCATCCGAGATTTTACATGCAGGAAGTTTTGCAGTTGATGGAGTAAAACTCATGAAGAGCGTATTAAAGCCGTCCGGTGCGGAATATTCGGAGCTGGCTGTCCATTCCTTGACCGGATAATAAAATACCGCTAAGCATGATAATGAATTGCTATTCCGTAATATACTGCTTACTTTTTATAAATTTATGAATCATCCGGATTAGAAGCATGTCTAAAATTTTACACGAACTTTTTTTTGATTATCCCGAGAGGAGAACACAATGACATCAATCAATGAGGTAGACAGAGGCAAAGCAATCGAAGTAGCGATTAATCATATTGATAAACAATTCGGACGGGGTTCCATTATGCGGCTTGGAGATACTGACATCCAGAAAAATATTGCCGTGATTCCAACAGGCTCATTAGGTTTGGACGCCGCACTCGGTGTCGGCGGACTGCCCTGCGGGAGGATCGTTGAGGTTTTTGGTCCCGAGGCTTCCGGTAAAACAACACTGAGCCTTCATTTCATTACCGAAGCGCAAAAACTCGGGGGCAACGTGGTATTTATCGACGCTGAGCACGCTCTCGACGCCTACTATGCAAAAAACCTTGGAGTAGATATTGATAATCTTCTCGTATCTCAGCCGGATCATGGTGAACAGGCGCTTGAAATTGCAGAAACGCTTATCCGCAGCAACGCCATAGATATGGTGGTAATCGACTCTGTCGCAGCCCTCGTCCCCCGAGCTGAAATTGAAGGAGAAATGGGAGACTCTCACATGGGACTGCAGGCGCGGCTTATGTCTCAGGCTCTGCGTAAACTCACGAGCGCAGTTCATAAATCTCAATGCGTGGTCGTATTCATAAATCAGATTCGTGAGAAAATCGGCGTCATGTTCGGCAGCCCGGAAACCACCCCGGGCGGTCGGGCTCTAAAATTTTATTCTTCTATCCGTCTCGATATACGTAGAATTGCTTCCATTAAGGATGGCGCTGCGATTGTAGGGAACCGCACAAAAGTCAAAGTAGTTAAGAACAAAGTCGCACCGCCCTTTAAGGAAACCGAATTCGATTTATTGTACGGGACAGGCATTTCTCATGAAGGAGAAGTACTCGATCTCGCTCTCGAACACAAAATCGTAGAGCGTGCCGGAACGTGGTTTTCTTTCGGGGAAGAGCGGATTGGACAGGGCAGGGAAAATACGCGCCGCTATTTACATGAAAACCGGGACGTTTACGACGCAATTTTAACAAAGGTTAAAGATGCTTTGGGCTTAACAAAAACCGAAGAATAAGTACGAATTATAAAGTTCGAACGGCATGTGGCGAAGTGCGAGTATCCCTTTCGGCGGGAAGAATACACTGATACTCTGTTTGTGATAACACCAACAGAGAACAAACTTCGACATTCGGAATTCGACACTCGTAATTCGCAATTCGTAATTCGTAATTCGCAAATTGTTATGAAAAAATCATTAGTAATAGTAGAATCGCCTTCAAAGGCGAAAACAATCAATAAATTTCTCGGCAAAGATTTCACCGTTAAAGCCTCCATTGGGCACATATGGAATCTTCCGGAGAACCGGCTTGGTGTTAATATTTATAATGATTTTATCCCGGAGTATGTCGTCATTAAAAGACAGCAGAAAATCATAAATGAGATAAAACACGAGGCATACAAATCCGATTCGGTTTACATTGCAACCGATCCTGACCGGGAAGGTGAAGCAATCGCATGGCACATCGCACAGGAGATCGGAAATAATAAAAAAATCCTCCGGGCGCTCTTCAACGAGATTACCCAAAACGCAGTTCTGAATGCAATTAACAATCCACTACAGATTGACAGTCTGAAAGTGGACGCACAGCAGGCACGGCGTGTTCTGGACAGGCTCGTGGGTTATAAGGTGAGCCCCTTCCTGTGGAAGACTCTATTCAAAGGAAGGCTCTCTGCAGGACGCGTCCAATCCGTAGCTTTGCGGCTCGTCTGCGAACGGGAAGACGAAATTACAGCTTTTGTTAAGGAAGAGTATTGGACAATACATGTTCTTTTAAGAACACCCGATAATCATCAAATTCGGGCAAAGTTGATAAAATATAACGGCAAAAAAGTAAAAATCCCCGATGAAAAAAGCGCAAAAGAATTAGAACAAGGCTACAAAGACGAAACCTTTACCATAACAAAGATTGAAAAAAAGAAGATTAAACGAAATCCTCTTCCGCCGTTTACTACCAGCACGCTCCAGCAGGAAGCCTCAACAAGATTAGGATTCTCCCCTGTAAAAACAATGATTATCGCCCAGCAGCTTTACGAGGGCATCGAACTTGGAAACGAGGGGAGCGTCGGCTTAATATCGTACATGCGCACTGACTCCACCAGGATAAGCAGTGAAGCACTCAGCGCACTCCGCGGCTTCATTCGCAACAACTTCGGCGACGATTATCTTCCGGCAAAAGCCCGGATATTTAAATCAAAAACAAAAGGCAAGGTTCAGGATGCACACGAATGTATTCGGCCGACCTATTTTACCAAGCCACCGGATTTAATAGAAAATTTCCTAACTAACGAACAGAACAAACTATACACATTAATCTGGAACCGGACACTTGCCTGCCAGATGAAAGAAGCGCTGCTGAACCAGACCTCTGTAACAATCAGCGCGGATTCATACGAATTTCTGGCAACGGGCTCCGAACTTATTTTTCCCGGATTCTTAAAATTATGGCAGGATGTTTCTAAAAACGATTCCGATAACGGCAAAGACGATGAACAAACCAGCATACCGCCCGGGCTTGCCGAACTGATGGTTTTAATATTTATAAACTCCGACCTGAAACAACATTTTACTAAGCCTCCGCCGCGGTATACCGACAGCTCCATAGTCAAAGAACTCGACCATCTCGGGATTGGACGACCAAGCACGTATGCTTTCATAATAAGCACACTTAATGCACGGAAATACGTCAGGCAGGAGAAAAGAAAATTAATTCCGACCGACCTCGGCCAAACCGTAAACAAAATTGTGTTAAAAGGATTCCCGGATATTTTTAATGTAAACTTCACCGCATACATGGAATCCGAACTCGATCTTATAGAATCGGGCACAAAAAACTACCTGGATGTAGTCGAAGGTTTTTACAAGCCGTTCCAGGAAAATCTTGACAAAGTATTAAGAGACATCAGGAAATTCAAACAGGAATTAGTGGAAAAAGCCGGTTTCCCGTGTGACAAGTGCGGAAAGGACATGGTAATAAAATGGAGTAAAAACGGTAAATTTTACGCCTGTTCCGGCTTTCCGGCATGCAAAAACACAAAAAAAATCGAACCGGAAAAGAGTGATTCAAAAAAAGTCCTCCCTTCAGAAAAAGCAGGCTTTACATGCGAAAAGTGCGGCAGCCAAATGGTTCTCAAAACCAGCAGGTACGGTAAATTCTATGCGTGCTCCGCTTACCCTGAATGCAAAAACATTATTCAAATTAAGAAAGAGAAAACGCCTTCACTGGAAAAAGCAGGATTTACCTGTGAAAAGTGCGGCCGGGATATGGTTATTCGAAAGGGGAAAAGAGGCAGGTTTTATGCTTGTTCCGGATACCCGAAATGCAAGACCACCAAAAGAATCGTAACAAATAAAAATAAATCCGAAAAAAAATCTCCGCCGAAAATGGCAGGAATACTCTGTAAAGAGTGCGGTAAAGAGATGGTAATTCAAAAAGGAAAATTCGGCAATTTCTATGCATGCTCCGGATATCCCGATTGCAAATATACGGAAAAAATCATAAAAAACGCAACTGCTCCCGAACCATAGGCTTCCGAATGCACAACAGCGGTGAAGCGTAAAAACTTTGCGGAAGCCGCACAAAAATCAGGAATGGAGCAAAACATTTATAAAAAAAATAGAGTCATACGGGAACAAATTGCCGCATTGATTTGTATTAATAAATAGAAGAGAAATGTATTATATCAAAAAACAGTTAAGAAAAATACTTAATTTTAGGAGGAATTGCCTATGTAAAAACTATGTGTATTTTATCTCATTCTCCTGGCATAGATGTTGCCTTCTTTTTGACAAATATCTTTAGAATTAATAGCATCTCTGCTCCATCATTGGTGGAATAAAGGAAAAAAGATTGAAGAGCTTAATACAGCATATCGACAATTTCGTTACTTATCTGTTAAAGGAAAAAGGTTATTCTTCCTTCACAATAAATGCCTACAAGAATGACCTTTACCAATTTCAACGATTTTTACCCGGACTCCCGATACATGCACTCAATACACACCATATACGAAATTTTTTAGATTATCTTTTCCAAAAGAAATACTCGAATACCACACTTGCACGAAAACTATCCTCTCTCCGGAGTTTTTTCCGTTATTGTTTAAAATGCGGAATAATTAACACAGACCCCCTCGTTTCCATAACCTGTCCAAAGCGGCGCAGACAGCTGCCGGGCTTTTTGCGTAAAGAACCGCTTACAAATAAACTCGTATATGAGGAGGGCAAAACAACCGCAACGGAAACATCACTCAAAGAATTGCGCGACACCGCAATAATCCAACTACTTTATGCTACCGGCATCCGGTTGAGAGAATTAGTTCAACTTAACATTCGGGACGTAAAATTCGATTCGGGAATTATCCGTGTCACCGGAAAAGGCGGAAGGGAACGTATTGTTCCAACAGGTAAACATTGTCTTATATGCCTGGACAATTACCTTAATTTCCGCATAATACACTATGGAGCCCCGGTATTAGATGAACCGCTTTTTTGGGGGCACATACACCGCCGCATCAATCCCAGGAGTGTCCAGCGAATCGTAGCCCGGAAGCTCAATGCAATTGGAGAAGGCATGAACGTACACCCTCATATGCTTCGGCATTCATTCGCTACTCATCTTATGGATAGTGGAGCAGATTTAAAAGCTGTTCAGGAATTACTCGGTCATAAAAACTTATCGACTACCCAAATTTATACCCACGTATCCACAGAAAAACTCTGTGCCGAATACAACCAGGCGCATCCCCGTGCAGGGAGAAACCAGGCTGAAACACGAAAAATAAAAAACCTCTCAAACAGAAAGGATTTACCCATGTAGATTTACCGTGTGTATTATGTACTGCCTATTATCAACTTAAGAAGAAACTTTTAATGTATAAACTTTTAAATTTTGTTCTATGGAGGTTTTATATGCAAGTAAGTGTCACTGCCCGTCATTTTAAAGCAACTGATCGCCTTAATAAATATGCGAAGAATGAAATTCAGCGATTAGAAAAATTTTTTGACGGTATTATCGATTGCAATGTTGTTCTTGACTATATAAAATCCAACCAGTCAAAGCACGTTGCAGAAATACATTTAAAAGTTCACGGACGGACGTTATCCGTATCCGAAATTTCAAATGACATGTATAAATCTATAGACTGTGCAATAAATAAACTTGAGCGCAAATTACAGAAATATAAAGCCCGACTCAGGGGTTACTCTCACAAAAAAGCAGTTGATTTTGTAGCAAACAACAGCGATATCTTTGAGGAAGAATGAACCGGGAAAACGAATTAAGCGTAAAAACCTGTTACGAAGATAATAAGCAGGAGCTCAAATTAAAGCTCTTAAATACAAAAACGGGATTAAAAAAAATAATCAAGGAATACGACCTGTGCAGGCCGGGATTGATTCTTGCCGGATTTACTAAAAATTTTGCGAATAAGAAGATCCAGATATTCGGCAAAACAGAGATTGCGTACCTTTCTGACCATGACAAGAATGGGCGTAT
>LJUD01000124.1 GCA_001304035.1 bacterium SM23_31
CTTGAAAATCAAGCAAAAATCACTACCATTAACCGAACCGGAGATAAATATTAACCATAACTTATTTCAAAGAACAATTTGTCCAACTTTATCGTAAACATTTCCAGGTTATATCCTGTAATATATAAACAATAATCTCTTTCAAAAATAAACAACCTAATAGCTAATAGCTAAAAGCTAAAAGCTAAAAATTATTTCTCAGCGCTCTTTGCGGTTAAAAATTATAACGAGGTTAATTATGTTATTCCCCATAACACGTATGCGGCGGCTCCGGCGGAATGAAACACTCCGCCGGATGGTGCGGGAGACACGCGTATCAATAGATGACCTTATTTATCCGCTGTTCGTCTGTCCGGGCACTAAAGTAAAAGAAGAAATCCCCTCTATGCCGGGACAGTACCGGTATTCTGTTGACATGCTTGTTGAAGAATGTAAAACGGTCGAACAGCTTGGTATACCGGCGGTTCTTTTATTCGGTATCCCGGAAAATAAAGACCAACTCGGAACCGAAGGCTGTGCTGAAAACGGCATAATTCAACAGACGCTGCAGGCAATTAAAAAAGAGTGCCGGTCGCTGATACTTATTACGGATGTATGTATGTGTGAGTATACCGTCCATGGGCACTGCGGAGTGGTTGTGGATGGTGAGGTTGACAACGACCGCACGCTCGAGTACCTTGGCAGGATGGCGCTCAGCCATGTAATAGCCGGAGCGGATATGGTTGCCCCCTCGGATATGATGGATGGACGAGTCGGCTATATCAGGGACGTTCTGGATGCTGATGGGTACAATAACATTCCGATTATGGCATATTCTGCAAAATTTGCATCGGGATTTTTCGATCCGTTCAGGGATGCAGTGTATTGCGCCCCACAGTTCGGCGACCGGAAATCTTACCAGATGGACACGCCGAACATCGAGGAAGCCCTCAGAGAGATTGCACTCGATATCGAGGAAGGCGCAGACATTGTTATAGTCAAACCCGCATTACCCAATCTCGACGTTATAAGCCGTGCGAAGCAGGAATTTTCCATTCCCGTCGCTGCTTATAATGTCAGCGGAGAATATGCAATGGTTAAGGCAGCCGCAGCAAACGGGTGGCTTGATGAAACCAGTATAATAATGGAATCGGTAACCTCGATCAAACGCGCCGGCGCCGACATGATTTTGACCTACTTTGCGAAGGATATAGCAAGAAAATTGTAAAATTTGAACCGCAGAGACAGCAATAGTTTATAAACAAAGTTTGAAAACCGTACAATAAAAAACATAAATAAGGACTGAAAATGTACAAAAAATCAGCACAATTATTTACCGAAGCTAAGAAATACATGCCCGGCGGGGTAAATTCTCCCGTTCGGGCATTTAAATCCGTCAATATGGAGCCGCTGTTTATTAAACGAGCGCTCGGTTCAAAGATTTACGATGCGGACGGCAGTGAATACATCGATTACGTTGCGTCATGGGGTCCCCTGATTCTCGGACATGCGCATCCGGAGGTTGTAAAGGCGGTTACTGAAGCGGCAAAAAACGGTACAAGCTACGGCGCTTCGACAGAAATCGAAATCGAACTTGCAAAGCTCATCACGGAGATTTATCCCTCGATAGACAAGGTGCGTATGGTCAACTCCGGCACAGAAGCTGCTATGAGCGCCGTCAGAATTGCGCGGGGCTTTACCGGGCGGGACAAAATTATTAAGTTTGACGGGTGTTACCACGGGCACAGCGACAGTTTTCTGATAAAAGCCGGCTCTGGGGCGCTCACACTCGGCATTCCCGGCAATCCCGGTGTTACAAAAGGGACGGCATCGGACACGCTAATCGCCGGATACAACACCCTTGAATCCGTGCAGGAAATTATTGAAGCCAATCCCGGGCAGATTGCCGCGATCATCGTGGAGCCTGTTGCCGGAAATGCCGGCGTCATTCCCCCTGCTGAGGATTTTCTTGAAGGGCTTCGAAAACTCGCCGCTGATAACGGCATCATTTTGATTTTTGATGAAGTAATCACCGGCTTTCGTGTGGCGCTCGGCGGTGCACAGGAACTGTACGGCGTGAAGCCGGATATGACCTGCCTCGGTAAGATAATCGGCGGAGGTCTGCCGGTCGGCGCTTACGGCGGGCGGGCGGATATTATGGATATGGTCGCGCCGGATGGACCTGTCTACCAGGCGGGGACGCTTGCCGGCAATCCCCTGGCAATGGCTGCAGGGCTTGCTGCGGTAAATATTCTAAAAGAAGAAAATCCCTACCCGCAGCTCGATAAAATGGCTTCTCTGCTTGCAGACGGGATAAGAGAATGCTCGGTGAAACATGGAATTCCAATCCAACAGAACCGCGTCGGCTCGATGATGTGCCGGTTTTTCACTGACAAACCCGTTACCGGCCTCGATTCGGCAATGACAAGCGACACGGAATTGTTTGCGGAGTATTTTAAGGCAATGCTCAGTGAAGGTATATACATGGCGCCCTCACAGTTCGAGGCGGGATTCGTCTCAACTGCACATACGGCGGAAGACATCGAAAAGACTATCGAGGCGCATGATAATGCACTGAAAAAGATTGGATAGGCAGCCCCCGCGGCAAGTTTTCAGTTTTCGGTCATCGGTTTGCAGTATTTTAGTCTATGCACCTGGTTTATACAATTATATTCAATAATATAAAAAACTTCCCGCAAAACACAGCACGTCTCAAAAGCATCACTTGCCGGTTTTTCTCAACGGCATTTAAATTCAGCATCCGGCAGAGTAATATCAGCCAAAAAAAGCTAGTATAACCGTTTAAAAATCCCAAAAGCGTACCATATTGGTACATATTTTCCATATTGATACATTATTGAAGTAACGGTTAACAAACATTAATAAAGGCAAATGTCTAATAATATCAATAACATACAAACATATATACGCTATTTTGATTGTTTGGCATGATATTTGCACATATATTATGTGAATACTAAAGGATGATTACAATCATTTTCGAGGTTATTGGATAGTTAAATAACGGTAAAAAAGCCTTCTGATTTTTAGAATAGGCGAATAACTTCAGTATCGTAATATATATTTTAAAGTAAATTTCGATAACTTTTTACAGTGAGGATATTATGAAAGGCCATGCGGAAAGCACCATAAGCGTGCCCATGCCTTTGGGCAAAGCAGATAGATTCATACCTAAAATTAGATTGATAAGACACGCATTTCCACGCAGAAAAATCGATAAAACTCTTACTCAGGCATTTAAAAATACGGGTATAATCACGGAAAAATTTGCCTCTGTAAGATTGAATAATTGGGTAGAAAGTAATATGGTCCGTGTTGAAAGAGATATGGCGGGATAACGGTTGGTGGACAAAAAATAAAGGGCGAGATTAAATACACTTATTAAAAAATCCTATCGAAATATGGGAGATATGGCTAAGGGGATATCTTGATACAAGTCTAAAGATCAGACTCTGTCTGAAAAACAGTGTATTATTTAAAAATACCTCTCGCACAACGCGCAGAGGTATTTTTGTTTGGGGACTTTTTTCAATTCTTCATTGTCTTTTCCACAACCTCCAGCGCGACCTCCAGCGCTTTTCGTGCTTCTTCGCCGGTTACGGGCGGATCGGTATCGGTCGTTATTGAGTGCAGGAATGAGCGGAGTTCCAATTCGAGAGCGTCTTTGCCGTCGTTGGGAATTTTTTTATAGCCGACGCTTTTGGTTATGTCCCCGTAATTCAAGTTCATCACGGGTATTATGCCGTCCAGCAGGGAAACAGATTCGCTGCTGCCCGAATCGCTGATGCTGTAAATTTCCGTCTCTCCGGTAACAAAATCCATCGAAATGTAGCTGTCCTTTTGAAAGAGGCGCATTTTCCGCATTTTTTTCTGTGAAATCCGGCTTGCGGTTATGTTTGCAACCGCACCGTTTGCAAAGCTAAGGCGTGCATTAACAATATCGGGCATGTCTGAAATGACACCGACGCCGCTGGCATCGATGTGCATGATCGGCGAACCTATAAGCTGGAGAATCAAGTCAATGTCGTGAATCATTAAATCGTGAATAACCGAAACATCGAGCCCCCGCGGATCAAAGGACGCAAGACGGTGGGATTCGATGAATTTGGGATTGATTTCTTTATTCGGGTAACCCGTCCCGCTCAGCGGGGGTGCTCCTGCGAATAGGCTGCGAAAAGCGGCATTAAAACGCTCGATATGACCCACCTGCAGCTTGATATTGTTTTTTCGAGCGGCATCTATAATCCTGTCGGCATCGGCAAGATTTGGTGCAATAGGTTTCTCTATAAAAATATGCACACCTTTTTCTGCGGCGGCGGTTGCTGCTGATGCGTGGCTTGATGTGGGAACAACGATGCTTACCGCTTGAACATTTTCAAGCAGCGATTCAAGCGAATCAAACGCTCTTACGCTGTATTTTTTCCGGATGGCGTTGCGAACCCGGTCGTCTATGTCCCAGAAACCCGCGAGTTCCGCCTCCGGTATATCGAGATACTTCCTCAGATGAGCTTCACCAAGATGCCCAACACCGACTATGCCGACAGATAGTGAATTCATAATACTAATTTTACCGCTGAGACGCAGAGACACAAAGAAAATTTTATGTTATTTACTTTTAGTTCACAGTTTTCAGCAGAATATGGTATATTTATTATTATGGAATTTTGATATATTTTCTCTGATTTCCTGCGTCTTTGCTGTTAAAAATTTTCATATAAAAATACGACTGTTTTGCATAATAATCAAGCACATAAATATTTACCTGCGAAAATTAACTGCATCGATTCTTCCTTATTATATTGATTTTTGCTGTTAATTGTTATATATTTAATGTTTCTAAACAAAATATTCTAATGAGCATAGCCGAAAATATAAAAACGGTAAAGAAACAAATAGCACAAGCTGCACAAAGGAATGGTCGTAAGGCTGAAGACATTACACTGATTGCTGTCACAAAAACGCATCCGGCGGCAGTTGTTGATGAGGCAATCCGGTGCGGCATCACGGACATTGGTGAAAACCGGATTCAGGAAGCCGTTGAAAAATATGAAAACGTTAAAAAGCAAGCTGTCTGGCATCTGGTTGGGCATTTACAACGCAATAAAGTCAAGACGGCTCTGCGTATCTTTGATATAATACATTCGATTGACAGTCTCAGGCTTGCCGTTGAAATTAATAAACGGGCAGCCGGTACGGTTGATGTCTTTGTTGAAGTAAATATAGGTGAGGAGAAATCGAAATCGGGGATAATGCCCGGTGAGACGCTCTCATTTCTCAAAGAGCTGCGTGTATTTCCGAATCTCCGGTGCAGAGGATTGATGACGATACCGCCTATGATTGATGATGCTGAAAAGCTAAGGCATTACTTCCGTGATGTTGCGGAAATTCAAGCCGGGGCAAACCGTATGAATATTTTTGATTATCCCCTGACAGATCTTTCAATGGGAATGACCGACGATTATCAAATAGCTATTGAAGAGGGAGCGACCATGGTTCGTATCGGCAGGGCTCTGTTTGGCGAACGAAGAAATATAAATCAATAACTAATCGCAAAGAACGCAAAGAAATATCACAGCAAATAATGCAAATTACAAAATTAATCGGAGAGTTTCGTTACAAAATTTGGTATGTAACAATATTTTTTACTTTACATTGTTCTTTTTGAAATTTCTCAGCGTTTTCTGCGATTTAAAACTGCGAGTTTATCATGCTTAAGTTTACACCACGTGACATACAAAATCAGGAATTCAGAAAAGTAATACGCGGGTACGATCCTGCTGAAGTACAAACTTTTCTCGAAATGATTTCTGATGAATTTGAGCTACTGCTTCGCATCAAAAATGAACTGGAAAATGAAGTTTCAAAGTACAAAAACGAAATCAAAAATTATAAAAAGTTAGTTGAAAACAAGGGCGCAAAGCAAGGCTCATTAGGATCTCAAGAATTTTCCAAAAGAGAAGTGGAATTGATGCTGCAGGATGCGGAGCTCAAAGTAAAGCAGAAAACCGAGCAAGCGCAGCGAGAGCTTCAACGACTGAATGACGAAATATCATTTTTAAAAACGAAAAAAGATACCTATGTGCGGAGGCTGAAGCAGCTTTTGAGTTCTCAAGTTGAAATGGTTAAAGTACTGGAGATCGATGAAAAAGAGATTTCTAAATCGGAAGAAATCGAGCGGCGGCGGCGTAAAGGAAGTCTGACGGAAAACTTTGTAAAAAAGTCGGAAATCCGGGAAGAATCCGTTTTAGAATCATTCCCTCTGGAATCGCTGCCCTTAAAAGAAGAGAAACCGGAATCCATAAGGAAATCTCCGGAAAAAATAATGCCGCCGGAAAATGCAGCTTCTCAGCAGCTAAAGGAACAAAAAAAACCGCCGGAAACTCTTAAAAATAAAACGGAGGAAAAGGTGGACCAAAAAAAAGACAAGCCCATTCAGGCTGACAGCGTTCCGGTTTCCGGTTTTCAGGACGGTTTTAATTTTATAGATAAAATTATTGATGAAGAAGAAAACGAACAACCAAAAAAAAATAGAAATCGAAAAATATGAGTATAACGAGTTGAATGTTTGCATAAAATAACTCATCGAGCAGTACTTCTCTTTCATACTTTTCTATTATTATTTTAAAAAAGGAACAATTAAATGTCCGAGCTTCGTGAGGCGATAGATAAAGCTGTTAACGTTATCCGGAATTATACTGATTTTGTTCCGCAGGTGGGGATCATATTAGGGACAGGTCTCGGCGGGCTTGTGAAAGACATAAGTATCGAGGTTGAGATTCCATATAAAGATATCCCGGACTTTCCGCCTTCTACCGTTGAATTTCATGCCGGGAAGTTGATTTTAGGAACGTTAGGCGGCAAGAATGTTGCTGCCATGCAGGGGAGATTTCATATCTACGAAGGCTACACAATGCAGCAGATCACGTTTCCGGTAAGAGTATTGAAGCAACTCGGAGCAGGAACATTGATTATCTCGAATGCATGCGGCGGATTAAATCCCGAATTTAATCGGGGCGATATTATGATAATGACTGACCATATCAATCTGCTGGACGGCAATCCGCTTATAGGTCCGAACGATAATGCATTAGGTCCCCGCTTTCCCGATATGTCGGAACCATACAGCCGTGAATTAATAGCCGGAATAGAACTGATTGCAAAAGAAAAAAAAATTAAAGTCCGGAAGGGCGTATATGCGGCAATGACGGGACCCAGTCTTGAAACTGCTGCCGAATATAAAATGCTCAGGATAATAGGCGCTGATGCAGTCGGAATGTCGACCGTTCCGGAGGTCATCGTTGGAGTACATATGGGAATGAAGATTTTAGGGCTCTCGGTTGTTACTGATTTGTGTATTCCCGAAACGCTGCAGCCGGTAAACATCGATGAAATAATCCGTATTGCCGGTGAAGCCGAGCCGAAACTGACTCTCTTGATTAAACGGTTAGTCGAGGAATTATAATACTTTTTACGATAAAGAGAACAAAGTGAAAAAGAAATGCAAAGTGCAAATTGATAAAAATAGGTACTTTCATATTTTGAAAAGTAACCTTTCACCTAATTTTGCATTTTTCAATTTGCATTATACATTTTTCATTCATTTCTTTGCGGCTTAGCGGCTTTGCGAGAAATAAATTTAAAAGTAATTCATTCCGCTAAGCGGGAGCATTATTAACCAATTATATAATTGTCTATGTATAAGAAACTGCCAGTACAGGTTAATTATCCGGAATTAGAAAAAGAAATTCTTACATTCTGGAAAGAGAATAATATTTTCAAGCGGTCTATAGAGGAACGTCCCATCGATAAACCGTTTATCTTTTACGAGGGACCCCCGACTGCGAACGGTAAACCGGGAGTGCACCACGTCATTTCCAGAACAATAAAGGACCTAATCTGCAGGTACAAGACAATGCAGGGATACCGCGTCGAGCGAAAAGCGGGTTGGGACACGCACGGGCTGCCGGTCGAAATTGAGATCGAGAA
>LJUD01000125.1 GCA_001304035.1 bacterium SM23_31
CACTCCGGGAATTGAAGAACTTCAATATTCGCCACTCGAGGTCCGTACTTTAGTTGTGTGTTGGTCCCGCTTAGCGGGATTAAACCGCAAAGACGCAAAGAAAAACATAAATTATTGTGTTGTAGGGGCGACCCGGCGGGTCGCCCCTACGGCGTTGTTGTCATATTTCAGGTTTTAAAAATTTAACATCGTTACGTAGGGGCGAATCCACGTGTTCGCCCATATTTTATGCCTTAACGGATTCACATTCCGTTCAGGCTGCATCCGGCTGCTTCGGAAAGAGCAATACAATCTAAGATCATTTCGGAACTCTGAATACATATCTATTAACGACATAAAAACCGTCGTCGTTTTTCCCGATTGAATAGATATATCCGTTTTTCATTATCGAAGTTGCATAGCCATAATCAATATTGAAGGACGAAACAATCTTTTTCTGTGAAATATCTATAACCTGATAAAAACTGTACGGTTCGACATTCAAATTCTCGTTCCAAATCAGTACATGGATACCATCTGTCTTAATCCAATAGACCGGCGGTTCATATTTTATTTGTTTCAATATCTCATTTCGTTTATTATGGTAGTTTCGCATCGCTCGCGTATCGCGCCCTTCCCGCTGTGGTTCGGGAGTTCGTTCGAGTACCGCATCATAATCTTCTATGAGTATCTCTTCCGGCGTAAACGGAATTTCGATTTTGTCCCGTTCTCCCGTTTTTGGGTCGTAGATATGAATAGTATAATAACTGTCCGCACCGGAATAAACGGCATCCATGTAAGTGTGTGTATAGACAATCCGTAAATCATCGAGCATGTACCACCTGAAAAGCCCGTGTCTTAACGGGACCATCTCACCATCTACGACGACCCCTTTCATTTCATCGTACGCAGCGATCACGGTTTCGTCACCGTACTTATAATGGATTAATTGCTTATGAAATGTCTCTTTTTCTTCCGTCGTGATAACGTTCCCGCTCATTCCGATGTATTCGTTATCACTAATAACTGATATCACATTAAAAGTGCTAACGGTAGAACCCTTTATGATGAATTTGTTCACATGGAAGTTGCCAAGGAATCTTAATTCCGGTGAATATACAATGTAATTATTATTTATAAGCCAGGGGGTATCGACTGCAATATATCCCACCGGGCTGACATACATTGGATTATAGTAGTGTAACATTGCTCCTTGAAATTCACCCGGTCCTTGACCCGGACCGCCGGCAATCCCTTTCGGTTTTCCGTTCGCGTCGTAAACTTTTACCTTCATTTCATCAAACACATATATATTTCCTTCGTTATCCACATTCAAATTTACAGGTGTAGCAATCAGAAATTCACTTTCAAGCATCTCTTCATCAGCGCCGAAAGAAAGAGAAAGCTCCATATCGCTCACGCTGAAATGAGGCGCCTCTTCCGGTCTCACCTCGAGGGCAGGTTGATCCCCTTCATCTGAACCGCATGAAACGATGAAAAGGGCGGCACATAGAAAAATTGTTTTCTTCATTTTTGCCTCCAATGAAAAGGTTTTAGAATTATTAGCCTGGATTATTCATCCCTCAGTATGCGGGACTATAAGCAAGCAGTATATTACATAAAAACAATACATTATAGACAATTTTCAAAAATAACAAAGTTTTAATGTGCATAAAATGCTAACATCTATTTATCTTGTGTAATAACAATTAAATAAGTTTTTCTTTGCGTCTCTGCGGTGAATTTTATTCTTTGATTTCAACTGAAGCATTGACACGGTATCCTAATCTGCGTGCGTTTTCGATAACGTGATGCGGGTCGATCCTGCCCTCAAGGGCGTTCCTGATTTTTCTTCTAATGCCCGCTATACAGTTTCTGACAGAGGAATTATCCAGATACAGTTCCCGACGCTTAAGATACGCCCGGATTTCATCGATGCTGTGATATTTATCCAGGGAGGAGTTTTCTGCAAGGTAGAAAAATATTCTGCCTGAAACAGCCCCGAATTTAATGCGGACTCCGTTAATAACTGCGCTTTTGTGGTCTTCCTGATGTATAATTACCCGCGCCACACCGGATTTACGCAAGACCTTTTCTTCATTCATGAGATAATCGAGCGCCATTTCGTCTGCGGTCTCGGCGGAAAAAATCTTCACGTCATATTGTAAACGCTGTTTAATTAGGTTTAATACGCGGTATGCCGGATCATATATCTCAGGTATACCGGAATTGGCGCGCTCCTGTAGAAACGGTAATTCTTCCCATCCCGCCTGCCACTGCATCGCGGAAAGCGCCGCCGACCGCAGTTCAAGGGGAATACTTTCATTCTGAGCAAGGTTCATAAGAAAACCCAAACTGCTCCGGTAGCCGGATTTTGCCAGCAATTCAGGAAAGTATTTTTGCAATTCTGCCGGCGATTCTTTAAATAGCTGCCGACCTGCCTCAAAGTGCTTTTCAGATAATCCGTACTGAGTCAAAAAACAAAGAAGCGTTTCTCCATGGGTTCTATGTATCTCTTCCTTAAGCCATTCGAGCATATACTCTTCCGCATTTTCAGGGTCAATGTCCCACAGAATCTGAAGGAGAAACGTTATATGCTCACCGGTAAAATCAGGATTACCCAACGCTGACTTCAGCGCTCCGGCAAACGTTTTTAATACGCCTGATCCCGCTTTATTTAACGGGTCGAATTGGGCAAACTCGAGACGCCATAACGGTTTCGCAGCCGGATTAAAAAGGATATTCAACATGATACGCGTGTCCGGTTCAAGGTCATCCTGCCAATCTGCGGCATCGGGAAGACATTCTTCCAACTGTTTCGGAGGAACCGCCTCGATCAGACAATCGATGCCCCGCATTTCCTTAATAACCGAGAGACACCATGCAAGAAAGAGAATCTTGTTGCTATCCGATTGTGACCGGATGAGTGTGTACAATTCCTTTTGCAGTATCTCAGCGCCGATAGCCATCGATGCTTCCCGAAGAAAAATTACCGATGATTCTGTAATTTCACCGGATATATTCCTCTCCAGCCGGCGAATTAGTTGGGCAATCGAACCGCTTAAGGCTGCTTTGTTTTCCGAAACATGCTGAGCTTGTGCAGCTTGAGCCTCAGCATATTTTCCGAAATCATACGCACTTTTTTTACGCAATTCCCTCGCATCTTTAATGGTTCGATACACTTTCAATAACCGTTCATTCTCGTTCACTTGTAACAATCCTTCTAGCAAAAGGTCTATTTCTTTGTCCGGCAGGATTGAGAGATATTCCTTCGCTTTCATTCTGTTCAAGGAAAATTTATCGGTAAGCATTTCAAAAAGCTGCCGGTATATTACGGGTCGAAGCTCGCTGCCGCAGGTATCGCATGCTTTGAGTAATTTTGCAGCGTCAAAAACGGTATTATTCTGCAGCGCCCGGCTGATTACAGGGGCAGCGTCACCGGTAAGCCCGACATAGAACTTGAGCGGTTCGTCCCACCAGGCATATTCGAGCCGTTTTACCGCTTCTTCTACACGTTCCCGCAATAAATTATACCCTGCGAAGAATTCCTGGAAAAGCTGGTGATAAAACTTCACTTTACCGCCGGTTTCAATTAACAGCCCCATACCTAATAGTCCGTCAAGCAGCGCATCAGCGGTATAATGCTCTTTACTTATCACACTGCGGTCGATATACCGATCGAGAAATGTGCGGATGACTCCCCATACTGCTTCCCGTGAGGTTCGTACTTCCCCGCGGTTCTGCATATAATATCCAATCGCCCCGGTTAGCTCCAACATGATAATTATTCTTTCTGCCGGAGAGCTCTTGCGCAGTTTGAGGCTTTCACGATGAATCCATATTTCAAAGAACTTTCGAAAAAGCGCACCGCGGTTCGTTGGCAGTTCCCAGTTTGATTTCCGGTAAACATCAACTGCTATGGAAAGAAGCAGCGGGTTACGAATAACCTCAGGATACCCGCCGTATAATTGCTCTTTGAGGTTTTTACGTTTTTTGTCTTTTTCTTCAACATCATTAAGCGCCTGAAAAAGAAATTTATCAATCGATGCCTCGCTTAACGGTCTGATGGACAGTACCGAGAGGTGAAATATATCGGGGAAATCCCGGGTACGGCAGCTTAAGATAAAATGCGTATCAGCATACTGCGTCAGAAAATGTTTTATATCCCGTACAGCCTGTTCCCGGACGGTTAACGAACATTCATTTAATCCGTCAAGAATAATAAGCAGCGAACCGGAACGCAGCATTTGCTCGATAACCGGATCAAATTCATCTGAAAAAACATACGGATAGAACTGCTCGAAAATCATACGCCGGATACCGTTGTGCCCCTCAACAGGTCTATATAAGTTCATTTCCAGCAGGACGGGAATCCGCGGCAGTGTATGATCGCTGCTATTTTTTTTGATTATGGAGGGGTCTTCACGGATACGCTGCGCACAGAAGAGTGTTAAATACTGCAGGGCGGTACTCTTGCCGCAGCCGGGCTCACCTATTAGGACAAACCGGCGCAAAGCGTGTTCGGCTTCAACGATTCCCATCCCGCGGCGTATAGAACCGGGAGATAACACTCGCTCTGAAACAGTTTCCGGCGTAAACGGGTCCGTATAGAGCGGAGTATAACGTGACGTTAACTTCTTGTACGAATCTACAAGATCGGTTAGATACCGCCGGATGAGATTGACAGTTTTTTCATTATTTATAATTATACTCATAAAAGGAATGACATTATGGCAATCATTTAATCATCCCGCCACATAGTGGTCGCTTCGCGGCTGAGCGGGATCAGCGGTTCAGATGTGTTCTTTATTTTTTAGTTACGGCAAGTTTTAGGAAATTCAATGATTTTTTCATTACTATCCGGTAATATTACCGGATACTATTTCAATATAAATTTTTTTCTCCTAAAGTGCTCATTTCCCTAACGAGCAAATATTATCAGACTTCAATTCCCTGTCATATAACCTGGTTTATTTATAAATTCTTATTTCAAATGGGCGGCACCATCATCCCGCTAAGCGGGATGAATTAATCAGAATAAAAAAGTCATTAAATTTATTGTAAAATTCTTAGAATTTTTTGCGTTCCGGCGACTTTGCGGTTAAACTTAAAAATAAACGGTTAAATAAGGAAATATAAAAAATTGTTTATTCCGATTCTTGGGGCTGCTCTCCCGGTTTACGTTTTTTAATAATAACTTCCGTGATGCGGTGTTCCTCGACCTTATTAACGGTCAAAGACAGATTGTCTATCTCAATATTTTCGCCTTTTTCCGGGATATGCCCGAGGTGTAACAGAATTAAACCGGAGAGTGTATCGTAAGAATCATCTTCCTCAAGATCCAGGTCGAGCATTTCGTTGATTTCATTTATGTTCAGTTTTGCCGATACTTTAAAAGTATTTTCATCTACCTGTACTACCGGCTGTTCCAATTCGTCTGTTTCATCATAGATTTCCCCAATAAGTTCTTCGAGCACGTCTTCAAAAGTAACCAATCCGGCAATACCGCCGTGTTCGTCCACAACGAGGGCAAGATGGTTTTTCTGTTTTTTGAATTCTCTTAACAGTGCATCGATCATCATATTTTCCGGAACAAAGATAGCCGGCTGGATAATTGAGGAGAGCGGATTATTTCCCTCGTTGCGTAACCCGGCATGGAGGATATCTTTCCGGTAAACTATTCCGACAATTTTGTCTATACTTTGTTCATAAGCCGGTATACGGGAAAATGCCACATCTTCTATCTCTTTTATAGCGTCGTTAATCGTGAGTGATTCATCAAGGGCAAACATATCCAAGCGGGGCGTCATAACGGAAGCGACATCCGTATTATCCATCTCGAATACATTATGGATCATTTCCTTTTCTTCCTGTTTGATTACGCCTTCCTCTTCCCCGATTTTTACTATAGTTCGCACTTCTTCTTCCGTTACCAGCGGATACCGTTTGGAAAAGAAATCGCCTGCCGTTGCCCTTGTTAAAACATTTAAAAACCACGCCACAGGGGAAAAAATCCACTGGAACGTTCTTATTATGGGCGCAATGTTAAGAGCAACCTGTTCAGCGTGATGAATACAATATGATTTTGGCGATATTTCTCCGAAAATAAGGATTAAGAGTGTCATTACGCCGGTTGTGATGCCGACACTGTATCCCAGGGTATCGCCTAAATCCAAGTCACTAAGGATTCCAATTGAAACCATGGTAGCAAGCGCCGATGCCCCGACGTTTGCGAGGTTATTGCCGATCAGAACGGTGATTAATAACTTATTCGGTTTGGATTTTAATTTTCGGAGAAGCCGGGAGTTGCGCTTATTTTGCTCTATAAGATGCCGTACCTTCAGGTCGGAAAGCGACATAAAGGCTATTTCCGCCCCTGAAAAAAAGGCGGAAAAAAACAAAAGAACAACGAGAAGAATCACCGGGAGTATCAACTGATTTCTCCCCTTCCGTTAGCAGTAATCCGGCTAAACATCCGGAGCAAATCAGAATCATCCGGCGATGAGTCTGTATCCATATTATCTTAAAATATTTTTAATTTCTCAAGTTAAAACAGATTCTTGAAGCAGACAACATAACTTTCTAATTTGCCTGACAAGAATAATAAATGTAATTATACTTATTTTTTACCTCCTTACGTAAAATATAAATAAAAAGAGTGCCTGTCAAGCAAATTTTTGCATTTTAAATACCGTTGTTGCTTTTTTGGATTGATATTTATATATTTAAATCAGTTCTTTGCATGTATATTGGATATTATTGTCCGTTGAAAAAATAGTTATTTTGCTATAATTAATTTAAAATACTATACATCTGTCAAAAGGTCTTTTAATTTTAATCGTACATTATCGCCAATTTGCAGTGTTTTTGAAGCAATAATTTCAACAGTTGTTATTATTTGCCTGTCTCTTTGGGACGAAAGCAGGAACGACAGTATCATAATTTAACCGGATACTTATAATTTTGGATATTTACACGAGGGAGAATATGAATAATTCATTTGGAAAATTTGTGCTTGTTCTGCATGCACACATACCGTATGTTGTGTCACACGGCAACTGGCCTCACGGTACCGACTGGCTTGCCGAAGCGGCTGCAGAAAGTTATTTGCCCCTTTTACGGATACTGCTTGAGCTTGAAGATGAAGGGATCGCACCGAAAATTACACTCGGCATTACACCGATCCTTGCCGAACAGCTTGCCGATACTGTTTTTCATGATGAATTGTCAAGGTATCTCAGCATGAAAATTGAAGCGGCGGAACAGGACCTCCGCTTTTTTCGAGATGCAGGAGAGTCTCACCTTGCCCGTTTATCGGAAAATTGGATTGCCTTTTACACGCAGATCCGTGAAGATTTCGAAAACCGGTATAACAGGAATCTGCTCAACGGGTTCAGGGAATATCTCGATAAGGGTTTTCTCGATATAATTACCTGCGGAGCCACGCATGGATATTTTCCGCTTATAGGTGAGGATGCCTATATAAATCTTCAGGTAAAAACCGCCGTGGAGACGCATAAAAACCATTTCGGCAGGGCGCCCAAAGGTATCTGGATGCCGGAATGTGCATACCGTCCGGGATATGCCTGGAAGCGGCCCATAAGCAATGAATTTTCCCAAAAACCGGTTAAACGGCACGGTATTGAAGAATTTTTAATTGAAAACGGGCTCGAATATACTTTTATCGATTCACATTTACTCAAGGGGGGACAGGCGATCGGCGCCTATGCCGACCGGTTCGAGGGTTTGCAGCTGCTGCTCCAGCAAATCGAAAAAGTACGAACCGTACGTGAAATAAAAGATTTATCGCCGTATACATTATATGGTATGCCGTCTTCGCGTCATCCAGACCGGGCTTTAACTCTGTTTACGCGCGACCCTCAAACGGGTCTGCAGGTATGGTCGGGCGAACACGGCTATCCGGGTGACGGCTGGTATTTGGATTTTCATAAAAAACGGTTTCCG
>LJUD01000126.1 GCA_001304035.1 bacterium SM23_31
TGCAATGCTCGATGTGCCACACGTTTTTATTCTGTAAGGATTGCCATGCTGAAGCAATATTGAAAAAACCCATCCCTCAAAAATCAGCCGACGGAACTCCGGGCAGCCTGTATAACTGGGATATTAAAAATGTCGATCTCCGTTATTTTCATGATCTTTATTATGAATACCTCCACTCTGCTTTGACCGAAAAAGAGTTTGAAGAGTGCAAATTCTGCCACGGCGGCGAGGATTACTGCAGTACCTGTCATTTACCTGTGCTGCCTCGAAGCAAAAAGCTAACAATCATTAAAAAGTAAACGGACACCTCCGTCACATTCTGTATTAATTTAAATGAGCTTAGATTCTTATGGACTTGCACGCTTAAATTGTTCGTGGGCACTAAGGGACACAAACCTGCTACACACTGATTATGAGATAGTGGGGCAGCTATTATTTGAGACTTGTCTTAAAAAGATTTTTCAATTTATTTATTATTTCCGGTGTTTTTTTTACTTCACATAATGGAAATAGCTGATCAATAATGTAATCTGTATTAAGTTTTTTCCCTTGGCGTATTATAACACTTTCAACATCCACCCAATCTCTTGTTCTATCTGCAAATGCCTTAAGAACAATAAGGTCTTCCGCTGAACAAGTGATTAAAGAACAATCCGGGTAAAATGTAAATTGCGTAGCTTGTTTTATCATCTCTTCTTCAAAGGGTAAACCGGAAAGAGAAATATCCACAGAAACTCCATTAGAAGCATATAATAACAATACTCTATTTTCCAATGCAAAAATTAGTGCATCAGGAATTCTCGATTTATACAATCTTATAAGTGTTTTTATATATTGTTCTTCATTTCCAAAGCCACATAATAAACAGAGATCAATATCCTGGGTTATTCGTATTTCGCCCCAGCGAATAACTGCCAAGCCACCAATAAAACAAAAAGACCATTTTTGTTTTTCAAATTCATTTTGAAATTCTAATCCTGCTTGAAATAACGGATTAATCTTTTTAAATTTTTCATACTCATTCATATTCTATTATTCTAATTCTTGGTTATAAAGTTTCATAAAAATTTTTTGCTGTTCTATTAAGCCGCTGCTCAGACGAACAGTCCTGTGCTCAAAGGCGTAGTGCAACATTTCGTTCAGCAATTGTTGATTTTTTTGATAATAATTATCAGACCTAAATTCATTGAATTTTATTTCTTGTAAGGAAGTACCTGCTTTTTCCCAAATATCGATCCAATTTTTTATTGTTTTTCTATCAGTATCTTTCATTTTTAGCATTATCTATATTACCTTTAGATTCTCCCGAGTACTCGGAGGAATGACATTGATATTAATTGATTTTATTTAGTAGCATCCTGTTCAGAAATCAAATTTATGAATTAATCTGGTTAAGTTATGAAAATGAACGTCTTTTTACCATCCAATTTTCTAAGATATTTTTTGAACTTATGCGTTAATGTATCCGGATGATAATTAAATAGCTTATCTTCTTTTTTATCAATATACAATTCTATAACTTAATCTACAAGTCCTGTTTTTTAATGTTGTTTCGGTAATAATTCCCGAATGAGTTCCCGTAAACCGGTAAAATCTACCTGCAAAACGCCGTACGCCTTTTCGTATTTTCGTTCGACGTCGCTGCATACAACGTAATTTTTCCCCTCCGGGTAGCGCCGCCGGAACGCTTGTATTCCTGCCGGCTCAAATGCTTGAGAGGACCATTTACACTCTATGGCAACCGGGTTACCGCCTCGGGGTTTTATGATAAAATCTACTTCATGGCCGGACTTATCGCGCCAATATTGAACGTTTCTCTGCTGAAGTGCGGCGAACATTTCATTGAGAACGATATGCTCCCAAAAATACCCCAGATCATCATGCCGCAGCGTATTTATTCCTTTGTAATAACAGATAAAACCCGTATCGAAACCGTATACTTTGGGCGCAGATACATTAGCAATAATTCTATGAAGCGTTGGAACGACGCTCTTTTTTCAAGGCGGAAGAGTTCCTGTATATCCTTTGCCCAAAAGGAATCGATCCATTCTTGAAAATCCCGCTCCGGGATTTGGGAAGAAAGAAAAAATGGAGGAAGACCGCCGTGAACCATACGATGTTCTATATCCTGATTTTCAAAACAGACAATATCCTCCAGAATCATCGGCGTCAACCACAAATCCCGTTTCCTTCCCGCAAGCGTATCCCGAAATTTTGACGAAGCGCCCAACGTTGAAGAACCGGTTGCAATGATACGAATGCCGGGAAAATGATCGGCAGCAATTTTGAGTACTTCAGACGGATTCATTAAGCGGTGAATTTCATCAAGAACGACGTACTGATCTTTAAAACGTTTCCAAAAACTTTCAACGTCTTCCAGCATTCTTCTGACGCTGGGGAGTTCACAGTCGAAATATTCGGCATAATTTAAAGATTGGCATAAACAGGTTTTTCCCGATCTTCGGACACCGGAGAGCCAAATGACACTTCTTTCATGCCAGAAGTGCTCTATTTTTTCAATCCATATAGTTCGATTAATCATATAGAGACATAGTAATAAATGATTCAACTAAATGCAAGCAAAATTGCGTTTAGTCATACCAAATGAAAAAGCACCTGCATTTAGTTGTAAATATGAACTTTGAATTCAAATCAATACGAATAACAGAATGACCATATATGTAAAAATTAATTTTTCGCATAATCTCAGTTTGGATAATATTGACATATAGAGATTGCTTCTCCCCCGAGTACTCGGGGGATCGCAATGACGGTATTATTCTTATCTGTCATTGCATGGCTCCCTCCTTGTTCAGAAAGTCAGATGACGCTCTGTGATATTGTCGGCATTATTCTTATCTGTCATTGCGAGGATCCCCCCCGCATACTGCGGGGGAGGAAGACGCGGCAATCTCAATACTGACTATAAATCAATACTTATATGTAAATTTTAAAAATTACAGAAGTTCAGTCTTTAGTTATGAAAATGAACGTCTTTTTTAACACCCGATTTTCTCTATATCACTCTGAATATGGCTGAATATTTAATTCATCCAAGAAAGCATTTACTCTTTCAAAAGCATCTCTCCGGAGCATGTTTTTTTCTTCATCATCCTCCATTTCTTCAAAATTAACTATCCATTCCGGTCCTATCATATCCGGACTTTCAAATTTCGCTTTTACCTTGCCGAGTCCTTCTCGAATGAGTTTGTTATCGATATGCGGTCTGAACACTTCGACCAATGCACTTAAACCGCCCGGATAGTTTTTAATTACAAAATATATATCATATGCATCTTTTTCGCTTTTCCGCTCCCATAAAGCCATACCCTTCATCACTAAGAACGGTATTAAACCGGCGACTTTTACCGTAATTTCATTTTCAGCGCCATCAGGCATTTTCCCGAAGGTCTGCTCCACGTGCTTTTCGCGCTTTAATATCCTGAATTCTCTAATGACGACGGCTTCTTTTAGTGCCGCCGTATTCACCGGCTAATATGTCTACTTCAACGTTAAACTTTCTACCGGAAGGAGTATCTGCTTCTTTCAGAAATGCATAAGGTATATTATCTGATTTAAGGACATAACCGTGTTTTTTTAAGAGTTCAAGAATAGTCCTGTAATGTGCTTCGGATACCTGTTCGAAATTAAGTGCAATATCAATGTCAAGACTGCCTGTATGTTCATGCCTGACATGATTCATAAGAAAATACGGCACCCATCCACCGATTATGGCAATATTATCGCGGTACTCGCCAAGAATAGTCATTAATTCCAATAAAACGGATAAACAGATTTCTGTTTCTTCTCTTATATATTCTGATTTTGTTCCCACCGAGGTTTAATCCTTTCATTCAGAATGAATTCAGCGGCTTCTTCTCCCCTCTTTTTGTATTGTTTCAAATCAAGATACAATTGAATATCCGAAACTACATTTTTACCATCAATATTTTGCATACAGTCAAAAACACCGTCATCAAAAGGAGTAAGTATCGAGACATTCGCACCCGAAGTAACCGATTTAAGTTTAAGGTTTTCAACCAACTCATTAAGCGGTCCTTTTACATAGCAAAATACCTGATTATATCTTAGATAAGGTGCAATAAGGTTTGCTCCGGATGTCATAGTAAATGCATAAGCTATATTCTTTTTATCGCAGTATTCTGCCAAATTATTCTCTATTGTTTTCGTATCTTCAAGCGAAAAATAATCTTGTACTCTGTTAAATCTATAACGGTATACTTTCCCCCATTCACTTAATAACTCAACCGGTTTATCTATGTAGAATTTTTTCCTTTGTTGACCAGTAGTCTCTTGAATAAACTCCTTTTCAAACAAACGCTCTTTCAGCTTCGAGACCTGTCCTATACTAATTCCCGCTTCTTCAGAAAGCTCTTTCACATACCAAAGCTTTCGAGGATTGCATAATAATAGCCTTATAGCCCTGCTCGATTTCGCAGAGAAAACCATTTTTAGCGGTCTGGTATCCGGAAACGAATTCTGCCGTCCCTCTATGCTTATGTAGATATTCTCAAACTGAATCAGACAATTACCGGATAAGTCAACGAAACCGACATTATTTTCAAGACAGATTTTCTTCGATTCTTCTGAAATATAAGGAGCGGCTATTATTCCATAATAATATTGTTTATCTGCAAGAAATGATTTTAATTGATAAGCAGCCATTCTTATAAAGCGAGGCTGTCCGACTGATTTTACTGCTACAATTATCTTCCAATTTTTCTTTTTCCCTAATCCGACATTATAAACCAAATCAGCTTTTAGATCAGAAGATATTGAGTATTCGTTTATGACATTATTAATTTCATCCGGATTTACATTCTTAAGCAAATCCGGTAAGATAACTCTTATTCTATCTACAATTTGTTTTTCGTTAAGCATATGTTTCACTAATTTAAGCGGTTTCACCATTTGGTGAAAGTATAATAAATAATGAAACCAAAGTCAAGATAATTTTCATTAAAAATAGGTGTTTCACCATTTGGTGAAACGCCCATAAATAATGAAACATGTTAATACGGCAACTTATTTGTCATATCCCTATAAAGCCCCGGATTTAAATAACCATAGAATTTTTCCGCAACTTTCACATCAGAATGATTTAAATATCTCGATACATTCAATAAATCCACTCCCTGCATAATCAAATGAGAAGCGAATGTATCTCTTAAGTTATGAAAATGAATGTCTTTTTTTACATTCGATATTCTAAGACATTTTCTCGAGTATGGGCGCAAGTGCTCTCATTTCATTCATAGTGCCGATACTCACGCGTATCCACTGCTCATCATGAAACTCGAAGGAGCGGATCCTAATTTTATTCTTCAAGACTTCTCCTACAAATTCCCTCGCACTCCGGTTAATCTTGAATATTACAAAATTCGTATGAGACGGAATGTAGAAATACCCTAATTTATCGAGCACTTCACAAAAATATGCCCGCGCTTCATTGTTTTTTCTCAGGCAGGAACTAATAAAATCGGTATCCTGGTAACTTGCGGCAGCGGCACGTAAGCTCAGAACACTGACCGGGGCAAAATTAGTCTGGATACGGCTGAATTCCCTGATGATTTCCGGTTTTGCAATTCCGTATCCGACACGCAAGCCAGCCATTCCGAATATCTTGGAAAACGTCCGTGCAACGATCACGTTGTGTCCCTCTCGTACGAGTCCGGTCATAGAAGAATAGCCGTCGTCTTCAACCAGTTCATGGTACGCTTCGTCAACAAATACGGGGACGCTGTGGGAAACCTCCTCGCAGAAAGAACGAAGTTCGTCTCCGCCAACGATAGTGCCGGTGGGATTATTCGGGTTGACTACATATACCATTTTGGTCGTATCCGTAATCTGCCTTGCCATTGCGTTCAGGTCGTGTTTGTATTCATTGTCGACCCGGACCATCTTTAGTTTACCGCCGAGCCGTTCAACATAACTTACAAAACCAAAGTAAGTCGGATCAGCCGTAATGATCTCGCCTCCGTTTAATCCGTACAGCAGACCGGAAATCCTGAAAATCTCCGTTGCGCCGGCGCCGAGAATTATATTGTCAGGCGAAACGTTTTCCCTACCGGAAATCAGCTTCTTTAATTCAGTCGTATGGTCGTCCGGGTAACGGTTTGAATACTTTACTTCACCGGCAATTGCTTCCTGTGTCTTTTTTGAGATTCCGTAAGGGTTTTCGTTCTGGTCGAGGAGAATTAAATCATCATTTTCCTGGGTAAGAAACTCAAAAGACTCAAGCCGGTTAAAAGATTTTGCCCTGCCGGCGAGAGATAGACCTGCCACGGCAAGCGCACTTGTCCTGAGCCATTGACGGCGGTTCAATTGTAATGACATTTAAGCCCTCCATGATTTTAGTATTTTTTCAATTATACTTTTTTTATCCGTTTTTCCGCCAGGTCGAACTTTTGATACCAGGTAGATTCCGCACCTCCCCCGGTCCTGGCAACCAAAACATCAATCAGGTAAGGTTTACCATCTTTGGTTTTCTGAATTCCTCTTTTTAAGGCGGGCTCGATCTCGTTTGGAGATGTTACTTTCTCGCCTTCCACCCCCTGACTTTCTGCGAGTTTTACGAAGTCGATATCCGGATCTCCGAGATAAATCCCGGCATAATGACCCGTTTCAGCCATATTACCGCTGTATCTGTTAAAACTGTTTCGAACGGTTTGATAGTTCTTATTATTCCAGACAATATTAATTATGGGAATCCCATACCGGGCTTGCGTCCAGAAGCCTGAAGCACTATACATCACAGAACCATCCCCGATACTCAGGACAACCTGCCTGTTGGGTTCTCCAAGTTTTGCTCCTATTGCTGCACCTACACCCCAACCTAAAGAAAAACCGGTATTAAACATCCACATAGTTTCACTCTCTCTTAAACCGAAATTAAAGAAATCGTAACTTCCACCAAAGTTTTCACTTACGATAACCGCATTCTTGTCTAACATTCTATTCATTTCGTATCCCAGGCGGTCCGGATGGATCGGCGATTTATTAAAATTGTTCTTTGCCCTGTCTAAAAACCTTGAACGGGAATTTTTTGTATATTCTGCAATGTCCGAATACCGCGAATCCTTTATCGATTTTAACCTTTCCTCAGTCAACATTCCCTTAATACAATCGATGAGATCGATTAAGATTTCTTTTACACTTCCTACGACTGCTAAATTAAAGGGATAGTTTCTGCCGATATCGGATGTATTTATACCGCATTTTACCAATTCCGGCATATTTTCAACGGAAGTGACTCTATCTCTTCCAAAATCTTTTGCTCCGAAGGTAATTAACAGGTCTACATTATTTCCTATGAAGGTCATTCCCGGCGAATAACTTCCTATACAAAGGGGATGATGAGTGGGAAAATTTCTGAACGATTCTCTTGCGGGAACTGAGGGTAAAGACAATAATTCTGCTAACTCTACGGCTTTATCCTGAGCATCTGATTTCCATACTTCATCGCCGAAAATTATGATAGGATTCTTCGCTTCGATCAGCATCTTTGCCATTTTTTCAATAAGTTCGGGAGCACCGTTTATTTTGGAGGGAATCATAAAATTCTCTCCTGAGACTATATCCCCTTTCACATTTTCAGCTTCCAGTGCATAATTAGAATATGCGAGGTAAACAGGACCTCCCGGTTGTGTCATGGCGACTTTGAATCCTCTTCTTGTCATCACCGGAATACTTTCCGCATTTTTAACTTCCCAGGAAATTTTTGTAAATTGCCGGTTTATTTCTTTCTGGTCAAAACCGGGAGAAGGACCCAGAAATATATCATCACTGAAAATCTCGTTATCAAGGAGTCCCGCAGATACAATCAGGGAGGAATAATCTTTATGAGCATTATAAAGCTGACCAGCCATCTGGGCGGTGCCGGCAATTACATGAACATTTGCAAAAGCCGGTTCTTTTGTTATTCTATGATAACCGTCTGCCATTGAAATAACAATGCCCTCGTGAAGCCCCAGAATTAACTGGATATTTGGTTCCTTTACAAGAGCATCGAAAAAACCAACCTCATAAGAACCCGTATTCGTGAAGACATATTTTACCCCAGCATCTTTAATCTGCTGAACAAGAAGGTCTCCACCGGTTCCTGTAACAGTTCTGTATTCACTTTCATTTAAAATATTTTCTTCTTTTAAATTTTCCAGTGATTTTATAATAGAGTCTGCGGATTTCAATGTAAAACCCGAAGCCAGCATATTTTTAACGAATCCTCTTCGGGAGATTGTGTTATTGAAATAGCCGGTTATTATTGACCTCATAATTTACCTCCATTTAATATTATGAAAAATCTAAATGGGAAAAAATTTGCCATAAAGACACAAAGATACAAAGGCATAAAATGCATGTATATCCAGTCAGAACATGGCGGACACATTGAGCTACAAATTAAGAGATACTTTTAGATTTATCAAGTCTTTTTTTCTCGCCCACTTTTCTATGTTTTAGGCACGCCTTTATCTCATTGTCTGTTGTCTGATATTTTCGCTCATCGAGATGATTTTCTTATTCCCACAATCTTGAACCGAAATAAAGGTTTTATTAAAAACGAGGATGTCAATCCGGCTTGCCCGTCACAGGCTTCTTTTTATATATGGAAAAGTCTAAATTAATTCCACAGACAATCCCGCTTAGCGGGACAATAATATTGAATAACCGGTAATTGTACAATATGTAGATGCAGAGTCTATCGAGAGAACTATGAATGCTTTAACCAAAAGCATTGAGAAATTAGAAGATAAAATTAGCGAAATCGAAAAGAAACCAGAGATTCGTATTAATACATTAGATTGCCTTGCTCATAAGATTTGAGCCATAAGATATAAATATACCGGATTGTTTGTTCAATTTATGGATAAACTAATTTCAATTAAAGCTGATTTACAGTATTATCTCATTATTAAATAGACTCCAGCAAAGAAGCACGGGCGTCATCAAGATTTGGCAGTACTTCAGACTGTTTAAGCGAAATATCAAACTCTTCATTTAAATATGAAAGCAATTTATACATAAGTTCTGAGTTAACCAATATTTTCTTTGGCAGCAGTTGGTTTTCCGCTAACCATTCTGCTACCTTTTCCGGAACAGTTCCCCACATTTCCTCTAAATTTGGAAGAGGCGGCAATAATTGAATACCGACAACCAGCCCTCTATAAGCTTCAACAATCATTAGAATATATGGATAATATGGTCGTATATTCTTTTCTTTAACAGGGTTTTTAGACATAAACAAGTCCATTTCTAAGGTAACTTTACTTGGGACCGCTCTCTTAAGAGCTTCAATGGCATGCGCATTAATAGAAAATTTGATATGATGGGGTTTCGGCGGCGATATTTTTAGAGTAGAATCTTTCCAGAATAACTTATCGTCTTTCTTGAACGGTATGCGCGCGAAATAATGTTCATCATCGCCGGGACTCAACAGAGAACTGTCTTTTTTAAATCGCAAAGACACGTCTGCGGTCTGTTCCAAAGCATATTGCAAAAAACGTGCTTCATTTGATTCTAAAAACCAGGGGAAAAAACCGGGTCGATAGCTTCGGAACGCCGGCCAAGATTGTCTCCCTCGAAAATTCAATCCCAGCCGTTTGATTAATTCCCGATCTTTCGCGTGAAGATAATTGCGGTCTTCAAAGGAAGCCTGGAGCTGGGGAATTTCAAAGAACATTTGGTTCGATAATATATCAGACTCTGATTCCTGCAAATCCCAAAATCCGTATAAGCCCCTTTCTCCCAAATAAACAGATATTGCATAATGCTCGCCGATAGAGCCCATCACGCTTACAAATCCCATTTCATCCGTTTCGGGATTTTGAACTGCGAAGAGGTCATCCTCATACATCCATTCCCATGGAGCAATATCTTTCACCTTATTGACCGCTTCAAACAGTTTTTTCCATTCTTCAATTCCCGGTGATTTTTTCATCATTATGAACTCCGCAAATTATAAATATCAAGATTTCAAGTTATATAAAACCGCGCATAACCGGTAACGTTTGGGACAACGCGATAAAGCTTCCGTTTGGTACCCTTATTAAGTGTTTTCGTTACGCTAATGCAATCTTGCCTTGCCCTCGTTAAGCCGGGCATAGTAGTTTCTAAACAACTGTAAGAGAATGACGAGGTTATATATCAATTGGATCGTGAGAAAAACATATAATATAATCCACTCGCCGAGTACTTCCCATCCTAACAGGTATTCTCTGCCAATCTCGTCTATCATTGCTTTTTCTCCGATCAACAGGAACAGACAGAGGGCACCGAGAGCCAGTGTTGCTTTATCCCGGGAATCCGGGATAACTTTTTCAGACCGGCGTAACCTTGATATGACCCAGAGAAAAGACACAATATCAAATAAAATGATGAAGCCAAATCCGGTTAAAATGACTATCTCCACGCCTGAAAATATATCGCGTTCCAGGAAGACCTGTTCTTTATAAATAAGTGTTGCCAGCATGTTGTACACCAAAAACCCGGTGGAGAAAATCGCCATCACGAAGGTAGAATTGTACAGTAATTTATTGTATTTTTTCATTTCTTTCACCTTTTATAAGGAAAACAAATCTTATAATTTTATGGACGCGCTCCTTCTTCACAACACTTGGTCAGGACATGAAAACATTTTAGTCATTTCTAACTCTGAAAATTCAACAGTTATCAAATTGCTTCGATTGTTGAGGGGGGCTTCGGTGCTATGTTGTACGTAACGCTGACGACGCCGGGAACCTCGCGGATAACCTTACGGGCGAGCTTCTCAAGGATTTCGAACGGGAGTTTCGCCGGTGCTGCTGTCCGCGCATCGACGCTGTCCCAGCAGCGGACTTCAACCTGCTGACCGAAATCGCGCTTGCCGTCACGTATGCCGGTCACTCTGTCTTCATGAAGAATTGCCATGTACTGGAAGGCGCCGGTGTCCTTGAGCAGCCGCTCGACAACGACAGTTGCCTTGCGGACCGTCTCGATGCGTTCCTGTGTTACCTCACCTATTATGCGTGCAGCGAGCGCCGGACCCGGGAACGGGATGCGCTCGAATAGCTCAGCCGGAAGACCGAGAGCCTTGCCGACCTTTCTAACGCCATCTTTTCGAATCTGAATAAGCGGCTCGATGATACGGTAGCCGAAAGCCTCCTGCGGGTCGATCCCGAATTGTTCGAAGACATTGTGCTGCCGCTTGATCCCCGCGACGGTCTCGTCGACATCGGTCAAGATAGTCCCCTGGAGGAGGTGCTTCGCTCCGCTTTCCTTGACGATGCGTCCGAATACGTTTCGGTAAAATGT
>LJUD01000127.1 GCA_001304035.1 bacterium SM23_31
CGTTTTACCGCTATATTGTAATCTGGAGCGGTCTGTATACGGTTCACGGCGGTGTAACCGACTGGGCTAATGACGGGCTTGGAATCATCTCTTTCTCCAACGAATTGTGGAATGGAGGGCAGTATTTCACCAGCCCTGAACTCAAGGAACAGCAGCAGGACCCGGACAGCCCGATTAATTCGCGCATGTCCAGTTATTTTTTTGATGACTATCTTGAGTTCGGCGACCAGTACTTGGAATGGAATGAATTCGATCATCCGCAGTATGGGAAGGTTGAGCTCGGCGGTTCATGGAAAAAGACACGCGGACGAGTCCCGCCCCGATTCATGAACGAGGAACTCTGCCACCGGAACATGGCGTTTACTCTGTACCAGGCTGATGAAATGTCGAAGATTGAGCTGGGTGAGACCAAAGTAGAAAAAATTGGCGGGGACGTTTACAAGGTATGGATCGACATCACCAATCCGAAAGTAGCGCCGTCGATCACCGCCAAGGCTGCGCAGAATAACGTTGTAAAACCCGACCTGCTGATTCTCGAAGGCAATGTTGAGGTCATTTCCGCAAGCTGGATTACAAATAAACTTACGGAAGAATACCGCCCGAGTATTACCAGTGAGATCGACCAGCACGACCTGAAACGCATCATGATCCGCAGCGGACATCCCGGTAGAACCACAAAAACCATGCAGTATCTGGTAAAAGGTTTCGGGGATATCAATGTCACCTATGACAGCGTCAAGGGTGGTAAAGTTTCAAAAAAGGTCGGGCTTCGATAATGCTGTTTTTCACGTGATTGTCTTAATATGAACGACCCGCCCCGTGAGAACGAGGCGGGTTGTTTTTTTTGGAGCACAAATTACGGTTTTGTACGTATTTGATTCGTCAAATACCCTTTGATCAAGTCCTGTATTTAACATTATTCAGTAAAAAAACAATTATCAAAAAATCTTTATTTTGATTATATTACTCTTTACAATATAATTAAGCAAAGGGCATTTGATTTTATCAGATTCCTGCGCTTTAATGAAAAGACATAGATGAGGTACAAGGTTGATATAATGTATGTAATATCTGATGGAACCAAAATAGCTGAAAATTTTACAGTCAAAGACTGGAAAGAAAAAAGAATTGAATTGTTCAATGACCTGAGAAATGCAGTTCCTTCTGAAAACTTATGGAATAGTGTCTTTGATATATACAAAAAGCGGGTCGAATCGAGGTTTCTTAATCCATTAGATTACATTATTAATGTAGAGACAGATCAACGTGAAAAAACAACTAAAAGCAAAATGCTGCTTGACAGACTTGACAGAAACAAAATAAAAAATTACAGAAACGATTATCACAAGGCTTTAACAGGATATATTGAAGACTATAGAAAAAAACTATTAAGACAAAAAGAATTGAGAATAAACTTTATACGTAAAATGGATAAACTTGCTGTAGTAGAAAGGGCGTATTATTTTGCTTACGGCAGTAACTTAAAAAAAGACCAATTGCAGGAAAGAATTGAGGGAAAGAAGAAAGTGCGCAATAAACCATTCCTGATAGCTTTTCATACATATTACAGAGGATTCTTGAAAGGTTATGAATTGGTTTTTAACAAGAGAAGTATAGACGGCACCTCAAAAGCAAATATAAAAAAATCGGGAAACGAGAGCAAAGTCTGGGGTGTCTGCTTCGAGATGGATAATGAAGCTCTTGAATTGTTAAAAGAATTTGAAAACGGATATAAAACGCAAGAAGTAAGGATAAAAACCGATGATTATGTGATTATTGCGGAAACCTTTATTTCTCATGAAATTTCCAATGACCTGCCTGATAAAAATTACGTCCAAATAATAATCGACGGCGCTAAAGAAATGGCTTTACCTGATGAATATATTTCTTATATTATAAAAAATGCATACCGCTGAGCGGGATAGTAATAACACTAAAACGCAGCGTTAATTATTGAGAATGATAAAATGCTAAAATCGTATTTGAAAAACGTATATGAGATATCTAATCGAGGGGATGCGAGGGAAGAAAGTTTTTATTCCGTTCTTGAAGATTTGTTGAATGAATATGCTGCATCAGCCGGCAAGAGAAATATACACATAACGACATTACCAAAGAAGACAGAAGCCGGTAATCCCGATTTTAGAATCTGGGACGGAAAACAACATATTATCGGATATATCGAAGCAAAAGCCCCGACAGTTGATAATTTAGACTTAATAGAGGATTCAGCGCAGTTAAACCGCTACCGGCATACCTTCCCGAACCTGATTTTAACCAATTTTTTTGAATTCAGACTTTATCGCAGCGGTGATTTGATAGAAAAGGTTCTTATCGGCAGACCTTATGTTGTGCATAAACTTAAAACCGTCCCGCCGGTCGAAAAAGAGCCCGATTTTTTAAAACTGCTTGAGAAATTCTTTTCATTTTCCCTGCCGAAAGTCTATGATGCTAAAACCCTGGCAGTAGAATTAGCCAAAAGGACGCGCTTTTTAAAGGATGAAGTCGTTGCGGAAGAGTTGAAAGAAAAAAACGCAGGAACGGGATTCATCTTAAGATTTTACGATGCATTCAAAAAATATCTGATAAGTGGTCTTTTAAAAGAAGATTTCGCCGACCTTTATTCACAGACGATCACATACGGACTCTTTGCAGCACGCACTCGCTCAGAGAATGAGTTTAATAGAAAACTTGCATACGACAGCATTCCGCATACCATCGGAATTTTAAGAGACGTATTTCAATTCGTTTCACTCGGGGACTTACCCAAACAGATGGAGTGGATAATCGATGATATTGCGGAAGTCCTGGCGGTTACCGATGTTAAGAATATCCTTCACCGGTATTTTCACGAAGGCAAAGGCAAAGACCCGGTCGTCCATTTTTATGAGACCTTCCTTGCTGAATACGACCCGCAAACAAGAGAAAAAAGAGGCGTATATTATACTCCCGAGCCGGTGGTTTCATATATCGTCCGTTCGATTAATTATATTTTGAAAAAACATTTTAACAGGGCGGATGGGCTTGCAGATGATGGCGTTACGGTTTTAGACCCTGCCGCAGGAACGCTGACATTTTTAACCGAGGCTGCCAGACTGGCGGTAGATGAATTTGTGTCTAAATATGGCGACGGCGGAAAAGAAAATTTTATTAAGGAACATATTCTTAGATATTTCTATGCCTTTGAACTGATGATGGCGCCGTATGCTGTCGGTCATTTAAAGATGTCTTTCCTGTTGGAAGAAATTGGATACAAACTAAAAGAGGATGACAGGTTCAAGCTCTACCTCACCAACACACTGGAAATGGAGGAACTTGCCCAGACCGAACTTCCCGGTATGGCTTCACTTTCTGAGGAATCTCGTTTGGCAGGTAAAATAAAAAAAGAACAGCCGATACTGGTGATACTCGGTAATCCACCGTATTCGGGGCATTCGGCAAACAAGGGTAAATGGATCGACGATAATCTGAAAAAAGGATATAAACACGAAAATGGCGAAGAAGATGAGGGTTATTATATGGTCGATGGTAAGCCGTTAAAGGAGAAAAATCCAAAATGGCTTCAGGACGATTATGTCAAGTTTATCCGTTTTGCCCAGTGGAAAATAGACCAGGCCGGTGAAGGAGTTTTAGGATTTATTACAAATCACAGCTATCTTGATAATCCGACATTCAGGGGAATGCGTCAGTCCCTGATGAATAGTTTTAACGAGATTTATCTCCTTGATTTACACGGCAACAGCTTGAAAAAGGAGAAATGCCCTGACGGCTCGAAAGATGAGAACGTCTTCGACATTCAGCAGGGTGTAGCTATTGCCCTTTTCATAAAGAAAAAAGGTATTCATCCAAAATATAAGGTGCGTCATTCCGAAATCTGGGGAGTAAGAAGCGAAAAATATAAGTGGCTTCTGAAAAATGATATAAGAACTACAAAATGGGAAAAAATCTCACCGACATCCGAGTTTTATCTTTTTATTCCCATGGAAGAAAAGCTTTTAGAAAGTTATGGTAAATATCCTAAGATAACCGATGTTTTTCCGGTTAACAGCGTCGGTATTGTAACATCACGGGATGATTTTGTTATAGACTTCGATAAAGAAGCTCTAAAAAGGCGTATCAGGATGTTTTGCGATGAAAAAATTCCCGATGAAATTGTAAAACAAACTTTTAACTTGAGCGATAAACCAAACTGGAAATTAAAAAACGCAAGGGAGAGCGTAAGAAACGACAAATATTGGGAAGATTCAATAAAGCCTGTTCTATATAGACCATTCGATGTTAAATGGAATTTTTATCACGATGAAGTTATTGAACGCTCCCGCAGAAAAGTTATGAGGCACATGCTGCATAAGAATTTAGGATTGATTTTTCACAAAAGGGAAGAATTAAGGATTCCTTATTCACATTTTTTTGTAACTTCAGAGTTAGTAGAGCATGGATGTTTATCGACAAAAACTACATGTTATTTAGCACCTCTTTATATATATCCTAAAATAGAAAAACTGCCTGAGAATTTACGGGGACCTAATCCAACCTTGATGTTGGTATTTGAACCGGAGAAAGAATATGAAAAGAATGTTGATAGAGATCCAAATATAAACCGGGAATTGATTGAATCTTTAATAAAAACCTATGACAAAAAGCCGGAACCAGAAGAAATATTTTATTACGTTTATGCTGTGCTCTATTCCAATAAATACCGGGCAAAGTATGCGGAGTTCCTTAAGATAGATTTTCCAAGAATACCTTTTACAAAAGATTATAAATTGTTTAACAAAATGGCAGAATACGGGAAAAGACTCGTCGATTTGCATCTGATTAAATCAAAAGAACTTGATCCACCAGTAGCTAAATTCCAGGGTGAAGGTGATAACAAAGTTGAAAAATTAAGATACGATGAAAAAAAAGGGCGAATATATATCAGTGCAGCACAGTATTTTGAAGGGATTGCAAAAGATGTCTGGCAATATCAAATCGGCGGTTATCAGGTATGTGATAAATGGTTGAAAGACAGGAAAAAAAGAACGCTATCACTTGACGAAATAATACACTACTGCAGGATCGTTACTTCTCTTCAAAAAACGATTGAAATACAGAAAGATATAGATGATATTTACCTGAACGTAGAGAAGAAGACTATTGAGTTTGGAAACATTTGAAAATAGTATTTTGTCTTAAAAATTATCACTCATAAAAAAAAGGCTGAATCCAGAAACTTTGGGTCAGCCCTTTGCATTAATAGAGACTGTTGAAAAATAACTCCCTGTTCGTTGGTTCCGCTCAACGGGCTCACTAACGCGCTATTATCACTGTCGTGTGAGTAATAGCTTTCGTCATAAAAACAATAGAATGTAAAAATAGGTTGTTAACGCCTTTTTCAGTAATACCATTCGCGATTAATCCAAGAGCGAGTTTTACGGTCTTGTAGAAATGGTCTCGCCTCTCATTCGGTTCTTAATGCTTCGATAGGTTCTAATTTTGAGGCTTTCGAGGCGGGATAGATCCCAAAAATCAAACCGATAATCGCCGATAGAGCTAATCCGGCACCGGTTACGTCCCATGATTGTAAGGCAGTCCAACCACCGAGCTTTGAAGCAAGGAAATTGGAAAGTATTCCGAGGACAGTGCCTGAAAAACCGCCCAGACATGCGATAATCAGGGATTCCAGCAGGAATTGTGTCCGAATATCGCGGCGGCGTGCACCTATAGCCCGGCGCAATCCAATTTCCCTTCTTCTCTCTCTACTTGCCGTGAGCATCACGGCAAGAATCCCAATACCTCCAACAATAAGCGATATTGCCGCTACACTACCTATGAGAAGAGTCAGGATCCGGGCGGATTCTCTTTCCGTTTGGACAAGGGTCGCTTGGTTCTGGATAGTAAAGTCATCAGGCTTATCCCGCAGTCTGTGCCTCTCGCGCAGCAAGTCTCTGATTTCCGTTTCGGCGCGCTCTAATTGCTCAGAATCAGCAACCTGAATGTGTATCTTTTGTATAAAGGTCGTACGCACCAGACGGAGCATTGCAGTCTTTATCGGGATTAGAACTCTATCATCCCGATCGACTCCATTGGCGTCCACGCCTTTCGCTTTCATAACTCCCACTACGTCGAAAGGCGCATTACCGATTCGAATCCGGTACCCGACAGGATTTTCACCGTTAAAAAGTTTTTCAACGATCACTGAGCCTACTATGGCAACTCTCTTACCTGTATCATTTTCAATTGAATCAAAGTTGCTCCCCGTTTTAATTTCGATGTTGCGTATCCGAAAAGCGGCAGGCGAAATTCCAACAATTTCCGTCATCAGGTTTTCCGATTCCCACTCAACGTTCATTTTGCGGCTGGTCTCGGGAGCTACTTCGATAACGGAGGTGCAGTGGTCCAGTATAGCATCGGCATCCTCCGGTCTCAGAGAAGTAACGATCGCCGACTGCCTCTCCCTGCCTCCTACAAGGGTAACGTGACCTGCGTTAACAACGATTAAATTGGTACCCATATCGTGAATCATGTCGAGTACACGTTTTTGGGCACCCCGTCCCATTGAAACCATAACGACTACAGCCGCAACTCCTATTGTCATGCTGGATATGCACAGTGCAGTACGTAATTTGTGAGCGGTGAGAATCTTATACGATAAGGCAATGGTTTTTGTGATTTTCAAGATAATTCTTACGTTTTGCGATACATTTTTACATTTATTTTGCAAAGAATCACAAGAGCTTCGCGGATGATGTTGTTTGTTCCTTTAATAACCAACAACAGCAGCGATGCGAATCCATAGATTCTGTCTTTTTCTCATTCAGCTAATGGATGTCTGAATTTTCCGTATTTGGATTTGTGCCGTTTTCTGTTATCAATCCGTCTTTAAGTTCAAGGATCCGTTGAGCATGTTCGGCAACTGCACGATCATGCGTAACAACGACTATCGTTCTGCCCTCTTTATTGAGACGATTAAAGATTTCCAGGATTTCAGCAGTACTCGTGGAATCCAGGTTGCCGGTCGGTTCATCTGCCAGAATAACATCCGGGTCATTGATCAGGGCTCGAGCGATAGCCACTCTCTGTTGCTGGCCACCCGACAATTCATTGGCAAGGTATTCTGTCCGGTCTTCGAGCCCGACATTAGCAAGGGTTTTTTTGGCACGCTGTATTGCATCTGCCGGATACTTATCCGCGTATATAAATGGTAAGAGCACGTTGTCCAGCGCGGTCGTCCGTTCCAGAAGGAAAAACTGCTGAAAGACGAATCCGATTTTATTGTTCCTCAATGAAGAAGGCGTATCGTCGTCCAGTTTATACACGTCAATACCGTCCAATTCAAGCTGTCCACTCGTAGGCTTATCGAGGCAACCAATAATGTTCATCAGCGTGGACTTGCCGGTTCCCGAAGTCCCCATGATTGCAACATATTCACCGCGTTGAATGGAAAGGGTTATCCCACACAGCACCGGGGTTAAAACGGAAGCCTTTATATACGTCTTTTCAATATTCTTGATCTTAATCATGCGTATTTCCTCTTTCTTTTCAACTAAGCTCTTAAAGCATCCACAGGATTCTGGTTTGCAGCCTTCCTGGCAGGGTATATACCGAAGATAACAGCAATGAGACTGCAGGCTGCGATAGATGCAATAAAAGCCAGGGGTGTGACTTCGCTGGTAGCCACGTTCATTCTCGAAAGGAGAATAGAACCGCCGAATCCCAGAATAGTACCCAATATACCTCCCATTAATGAGATAAGAAGACATTCTATCATGAATTGGCTGATGATGTCATTCTTTCTTGCACCGAAAGCCCGGCGGATTCCTATTTCAATCTTCCTTGCAGCAACGGAAGCAAGCATTATGTTCGTTATAACAATACCCGCAACCAGCAAAGTAACTCCGGCAATTCCGGTGAGTAGATTTATCAGGGATCT
>LJUD01000128.1 GCA_001304035.1 bacterium SM23_31
AGTTTTTAACTAATCCAATAATACCTTAAAAGTAAATATGATTACACTATACAAAAAAAGCAGAGCCCCGCCAAATATTACAATTATATGTAAATAGTATGACGGGGCGAATGGAGAAGGGATATTTGCGTACACACCAACTCCGAATGGAATTTACATAATTTATTTTTTATTTCAAAATATTTCTTTAATAATTCCTTTCGAGTTGTCCTTCTTTATTGCCACTTCATACTGAATAGTATATCATTATTTTTCAAATAATAAAAAATGCTATAATATTCTTGAATAATGTATAATCATTATTCAAAAACTTAGGGAGGAATTAACCATGAAATCGATAGGCAAATTAATAATTTTAATGTTAGTGTCGATTTCTCTTATTTCGCTGCTTGGTTTCAATCAAGTAGTTCAAGAGAGACCTGACAAGGCTGAAAGAATGGCAGCCATGAATGCATTCAACCAGAAATATGACAACCAATGGAAAATTCGATGGAATAATGTAACAGGTACACCGGCTTCAATACTTGGTCATAGAATTACAAAATACAGCGGTACACCGGAACAAATTGCAAGAGCATTTTTAAATGAAGAAAATATAATGCTGGGTATTGACAACGTTGAACGTAATTTGGAACTTACAAAAACTGGTTACTCAGAAAGAGGCGGTACAAGACTTACGTATACACAAAAATATGAGAAAAAAAATGGGGTCAGGTCTTGAAATGTTACATTTTATATTGAATAATTGGGATCAGGTCTTGTCTAAAGACCAGACTTTGTCTGACAATATTATAATTATCCCGCTGAGCGGAATTAAAGACACACAAATTCATATAGCACTGTTGGTGACAACACCAACAGTGAGCTAATTTAGGATCAGAGTATCAAAACATAACGTGGGATGCAAGCACTGCCGCAAGCGGAATATACATCTACAGGCTCCAAGCGGGAGGATTCAGCGATACGAAGCGGATGCTGTTGATAAAGTAATTTGTATAATGTTATTATATAAAAGCCTCTTTCCCCTGAGCATTCGGGGGATGGAGGCTTTTTTATTTTACCGTTGGATTCGGATAAAAATATTCCTGCTTTTTATATATATTATGTTACTTTATTAGAAAAAAGTGTTACCGGAGTGCAATTATGTCGTCCATCGGATCAAATTTTTGATAACTATAATCCATGTAAGATTGGTCAAACAAATGCAGATTATTATATTCACGAAAAATCAGGGTGGACCGATGAATTAATCAAAATGTTTAGAAAGAATGTTAGAAGTCAAAATATATGTATAAGACAAGAGCTTCCTTTCTATTCTATTCTCCTGATTATGAGTATAAAAGGTTTGATAAAGAATTTGTGAGAAAATTAAAAGAAGAAAAGATTAAATTTTTAATAAATAATGGAATAAGATTCCGGTTTCCTTAGGTAAAAAATAATAAATGAAGCTTCATTAATACTGCATAATTCTCAAAAACACAGAAAATAAAAAAGATTACTCCGAGTTTTTTCCAAAAGAAGCCTTGACTTTGAATATATAAATATATTATTTGTATAAAATAAGAAATCTTCCCGTTCCTTCGGGTTCTGCATTGCGAACAACATAATCTTTTGATAATCCACCGAACGTATTATAAATCACAGGAGGGTGCAATGAAGCGTTTTTCAATTTGCGGCATTCTGCTTATAAGTTTTTTACTATTTTTAGCAGTGATGCCGGCAGCGGCACAGCGGATTCCTTCACCCGAGGAGTTTTTCGGCTTTCGGATGGGCGCAGACGGCGAGCTTGCTCACTGGAACAAGATAGTCGAGTACTTTAACCTGCTTTCAGAGCGGTCCGACCGTGTCACGGTTGAAAATCTCGGGGAATCAACGCTGGGCAATCCGTTCCTTCTGGCAATTTTTTCATCGCCGGATAATTTGAATAATCTTGATAATTACCGCGAGATCAATAATAAGCTTTCTGATCCTCGAGGGCTTGGTGACAGTGAAATCGAAGAATTGATCAAAAACGGTAAGTACGTATCTGCACAGACTTATTCGCTGCATGCGACCGAAGTCGGAGGGACACAGTGCACACCGGAACTTGCTTATGAGCTTGTAACGAGCGATGACGAGACAATCAAGATGATCCTCGACAATACTATTTTTATTATGTTTCCAAGTTTTAATCCCGACGGGCAGATTATGGTGACGGAGTGGTTTTACAAATATAAGGGAACGGAATTCAGTAATACCAGTCTTCCTTATCTGTACCATTTCTACACGGGTCACGATAACAACAGGGACTCTTACCAGTTGACGCAGGATGAATCGCGGCTTTTTGCAAAAGTTGTTTACAGGGATTGGGTGCCTCAGTCATACGTTGACCATCACCACATGGGGGGTTCCGGAGCGAGATTTTACATTCCGCCGTACCTTGATCCGATCCATCCGAATGTAGACCCGCTTATCTGGCGCGAACACCAGTTGTACGGTTCCCACATGGCAGTTGCCCTGGACCAGGCGGGCAAAAGCGGTTTTGAAACGGGAGCGCCCTATACCGGTTGGTGGCAGGCATCTTTTCACATGTCGACAAATTATCACAATATAGCGGGCATGCTGACCGAATCTGCAAGTGCAAACTGGGCAAATCCCACGACCGTTTTATTTCAGCGGCTCGGCGGCACACGGGGACGCCCAGAATATAAACCGCAAATGACCATGCCGAGGCTCTGGCCCGGAGGCGTGTGGCGTCTGCGAGATATCGTTGAGCAGCAAATTATCGTTTCAAAAGCTGTTCTGGAACTCGGCGCCCGCTACCGTGAGACTATGCTGAGAAATATGGTGCTAAAAGCTAAAGGCAATATTGAGCGTGGATTAAATGAACCGCCGTATGCGTATATTATCCCGAAAAACCAGCATGATTTTCCGACAGCAGTAAAGCTTGTGCGTATATTTCAGATGAACGGCGTAGAAGTAAATGTTCTGAATAGACTTTACCGGGTTGGTTCACGCACATTTACACCGGGCAGCTATGTGATTTCTTGTGCACAGCCGATGCGTGCTTTCGTAAAATCTTTCCTGGAGCAGGTCTACTATCCGGACAACACCTGGACAAGAAGCCACGGCGACCAGTCTCCTCTGCGTCCGTACGACCTTGCGGCATATTCAATAAGCGAGCATATGGGGATTGATGCAATTCCCATCGAAGAACCGCTTCGTGGTATTGATATGACCGTTTTGAGAAGCGAAGCAGTTGTTCCGAAAGGTACGGTATCGGGAAGCGGCAACTCTTACATTCTTGGGCATGCATCTAATGAAAGTTTTCGTGCGGTTAACCGTCTTCTAAATGAGGGATTTAATGTGGGCTGGATTACGCAAGGTTTTTCGCATGAAGACAATTATTATTCGCCCGGAACAATGCTCGTCAGAGGCGGATCAAATCTGAGGTCTTATGTGCAAACGCTGGCAGATGAATTGGGCTTGAATTTCGTGAGTGCTCCGGCTCAAATGAGCGGCGGGATGTTAAGCCTCAAACCGGTCCGGCTTGGGCTTTACAAGCGTTATGCCGGCGGAAATATGGACGAGGGATGGACAAACTGGATGCTTCAGGACTTTGAATTCGAGTTTACGTCGTTGTTCAATAAGGACATAAAGGATACTCAGCTTTCACAAAAATATGATGTAATTGTTATTCCTTCCGATGGTACAAGACAGATTGTAAATGGCAGAGGCGGGGCAAATGTTCCTCCGGAATACCGGGACGGTATAGGAGAAGAGGGTGTGGAAAATATTAAGCAGTTTGTACTAAACGGCGGAACACTCGTCACACTTAACGGTGCGTGGGATTTTGCCCGTGAATTATTTGACCTTCCGGTGCAGAACGCGCTGAGTGGCGTGTCGAGCAAGGATTTCTATTGCCCGGGCTCGACGGTAAAAATTTCCGTAGACACAAACCATCCACTTGGCTACGGCATGCCGGAAAATGCTCTTGCACTGTTTCGCAGCAGCCCTGCTTTGCGCATTCCTGCCGGCGTTTTTATTGAAAACATGTCTGTTCCTGCTTTGTATCAAAAGGAAAATATATTGCAGAGCGGCTGGCTGATTGGCGAGAGGTTCCTTTCGAATGTACCCGCAGTACTTGAATTTCAGGTCGGCAAGGGTAAGGTCGTCGTTATTGCTTTTCCGGCACAGCACCGAGCCCAGACACACGCAACGTTTAAATTCCTCTTTAATGCTATTTATTACGGCTCTGCCGATGATGTGAATATCAGGTAAGTGAAAATCATTAAAAGTTACAGCGGGAGCATAATCGTTTTTAATGAACATGCTCCCGTTTTTTTTATGAATTTCAATTATACAGAATTAAACAAAAATAATCATGGTACGTGTCCGGAACCACCCCGAGTACTCGGGGATAAAATGATGGGTATGATCCCGAAGCTTTGGCGAAACCACCATTTCGAAGCGGGATCACATCATGGAAATCATTTAATCATCCCGGGTACCCGGGATATGCGGTTCAGGCAATTTATAAATCGATATACATCCATTCACGTGTGTATGGTACGCTGCTCTGGAGTAAACCTTTATCTTTTGTTACCAGCAGTCCGTCGCTGGGATTATACCCGAATCCGTTTTCCGGGTCATATAGACCGGGTTCAACGCTGAACGTCATGCCTTCCTTCAGTATAGTCTCATCTCCAAGTGCGAGCCACGGCGCCTGGTGTCCTTCCATCCCCTCGCCATGTGCAGGACGGTGGTAAATTAAATCCTGCATTCCCTGTTCAACCTGGTAATTATGAATTTTTTCGGCAACTGATGCGCACGTTACTCCTGCCTTCGATTCGCGTTCCTGAATATGTACGCATTCGGTAACCACATCCCATACCTTATCCCGGTGAGCTGTCGACGGAAGTATCTGGTAGTACCGGTATAGTTCACCGCCGTACCCTCCGATTCGGACAACACCGGAAATCTGCAGTGCGTCGCCCTTTTCCACTTTCTTGTAATAAAATTGATTTGGGTGCGGGTATGCTGTTGCAATTCCCGTGCGGCAGCTGACACCGACTGAAATGCCTACCGCATTGTGCGGCTTGCCGTCGTGGGCAATGTCGTTCAGTATCAAGTCTACGCCGTATTTTTCCGCAGCATGGGCAATATCATAATCTGTGGCGTCTGTACCGCGTTTGAGAAGGTAGTCACGGGCATACGCATGTATTTTACCGAAGTAGTTATATGCACGCTGTGTCAGCGCAATCTCCTCGGCTGTTTTCACCATCCGCATGTTGAGACAATCATCGGCTATAGTGATAAATTTCGCACGGGGAAGAACCTTTTTCATAGTGTTCATTACCGATGGAGCGGGCTCGAAATCGAGACCGATAGCGCTGCTGTCAAAACCGCGCTTCTTGATTCCTTCCATGATCCATTCGGTCAGATTCACGGTATTTCCTGTTTTAACTACACCCTTATTTGGGAAAGCCTCTTCTGCATGAAGGTAATCAAAGTAATATTCTAAGTCATCAGCCCACCATGAGGTTATCAGGTCACGGTCCAAGCCGGGCGCATACCAGAAAATTGCATCGTCATCAACGGGGAACAAAACATTGAACGGGCGCTCCGTCGTAGAATGAAAAAGACCCGTAAAATAAATAATGTTCCACCTGTTAGTCAGCAGGATAGCTTTTATTCCCCTGTTCCTCACGTTTTCCTTGAGGCGTGCTACGTTCTTTTTATACCATTCGAGGGGTAACCTATCAAAATCGGCTGGAACGGGATGGTCCGGATCGGGTTTCAGTAATTTTTCAGAATCACCCGATACTATGACAATACCGGTACACCCGGCACCAAACATGCCGGCGCCTATCACACCGGCACCGGCTGTTTTCAGAAAATCCCTGCGTTTTACTTTCATCGAATATTCTCCTTGAGTTTGTAATTATGTGTAGGCTTCAAAAATTATACATCCTTTTTATATCTTGCTTTGTGTTGGAAATTGTTTCACAGCAGAGAAAAGTTTTGTATTTGTATCTAAAAATGGTGCAGTGAAGGTGATAAACGAAAAGATAAAATTTTCACTCAATTGCAAAATGTCTAATTGCGGTATATTTATCAAGAAAATATTTATCTTTCATTCTAAAAATACATGGCAAAAATAAAAAAATTCACCTATTTCTATTGAAATGAAACATTATTATCAAAACACTTTACCACGGGAATAAGTGCATTTTAATTAGCTTTTTCCATTAGACAGCCATTCTGATCCCGCTCTCATTGACAGTATTAACGCCGGACAGGTGCGGCTGGTAAAGATTAAGTTAAAAATATATTGACTTTGCGGATGGAGTACAGTATTTTATGGATAATAGTATAAAAGACCATCGATACTCATGATCATGCTAAAGTTGCTTCAACACATTCTTATCCGCTGCTCGGTTTTTTGAATTGCTAAGATAAACTCGAATTGGTTTTTAATTATGTATGCGTTAAAAATTTTATAATAAACTGTTACCAAAATTTCAGACAAAGTCTGATCTTTAGAAAAGGGGGAACGCTCATGAAACCGCGTTTTTTTGGAATAACCACTAAAAAAAACCAGCAATGGGCGACATACCAATCAGAGCAATGGCGGCAAAGAACAATATCTCCTCCTCTAAAAGAAAAAGCGCCCGCGCCGTTTATTACAATTTCACGCGAATACAGTTGCGACGGATTTCCACTTGGTGAACTTGTGGCATGTGAATTGAATAAATCCGAATCGGATAGAATTTTACCATGGGCTGTGTATGATAAAATGTTATTGGAAAAAATAGAAAAAGACCACGGGATACACCAGGCGTTGCTGGCATCATTAACCAAAAAAACCAAAGCTGAAATAAGTGATTTCTTTTCAAGTGCTCTTGATATCAGGCTCTTGCAATCATCTATTTGTCGAAAAATATTTACCACTATCCGGGCACTGGCGCATCAGGGTAATGTTATTATTATTGGTCATGGAGCGGCAGTTGCAACCAGAGGATTGAAAAGCGGCTTTCATATCAGAGTATATGCTCCTGAAGAGTCGAAGATTAAACGGATAATGAAAATGCATAATTTAACATCCGAAAAAGAAGCGAAGACCCTGTTAAAAAAAGCAACTCACAAGCGGGAGGCGTTTGTTCGAAAATATTTTAAAGTCAACGTAAATGATCCATCCAACTATCACCTCATGATTAATAATGCTGATTTCTGCTGTGAAGAAATGGCTGATATCGTTCTTGCATCACTTAAAATAGGCAGTATAATTTAAAAATGGCACATTTGTGACACAGGTCGCATGACGCTGTAAATGAGAATCGGCTTCAACAAGTATCCCCGGTTAATTCTCGGGAAATCGGAAATATAGAAACAGAACGGGATAAGCTGCGGTCGAGCCCGGCAAGCAGGGATAAATAAAAAATGTGTTGACTTTTAGGGCGCTGCTCATTAGATTTTAATAAATATAATACCTCACATTCTATTTTTTGAAAGGTTTTAAATATACCTGCTCATTTTCCACTTTTTCGCTTTATAATTTTTCACTGTATAAAAATTGCAAGTTAAATGAATAAGATGCATATTATATAATATTCTCGTTGGAATCCACATTTAGAGGTAAGTGATATGAAAAGAATATGCTTATTCGTGCTCACTGTGTTGCTCGCGGCAACTTTTTTTCTAAGTGATATACGTATTCAAACTAATGTATTATTAGAAAATAAAATAAGATTGGAAAAGAGTATAATTGTAGAAAATTACGGCAGGATCCCGCTGGCGTTTACGGAGAATTTGGGTCAGTATGATTCGCAGGTTAAATTTACCACTAGCGGCAGCGGTGCAGCGATGTTCTTTACGCAGGAAGGGACAACGTTCCTTTTCCACCGGAGGCGGATCAGCAGGCCTCAACGCTGGATTGAAACACGAAAAAACAGGTATTCCGGAAGAGCCGGGATCAGGCATGAACTATGAACCTGAAACAGAGTACGAATATTATTCTCTAAAGCTTCATTTTGTCGGTGCGAATCCTAATCCTGAGATAACCGGCGAAGATCCTCTGTCGTGGAACAATAACTATTTTACAGGCAGTGACCCTTTAAAATGGCGGACAAATGTCCCAAACCACTCGAAGGTCAGGCTGAAAAACGTATACGAGGGTATAGATTTAATCTATTACGGCAATCAAAACAACATCAAGTATGATTTTGTAGTACAGCCCGGCGCCGATCCTGCTCAGATACTGCTTGCGTATGATTTCGGTGACTTCTCCGACATTGAACTCTTAAAGATAACGTCTGCGGGCGAACTCGAAGTCAAAACGCCGTTCGGCAAGTTGACCGAGCGTAAGCCCTATGCCTATCAGATTATTAACGAACGTGAAATAGAAACTGAAGTACAATATAAAATCATCGATCCCGAAAAAAACATGTACAATTTTTCAGTTGCCTCATACAATCCAAAGTATCCTCTCATCATTGATCCTGAGCTTGTATATTCCACCTTTCTTGGTGAAGGTGGTGAGGGCGGTGGTGATGAGTACGGCTATGACATTGCAGTAGACGCTGGCGGTAATGCGTACATTACCGGTTATACAGAGTCAGATAATTTTCCTACAACCTCCGGCGCTTACAATGAAAGTAAAAATGAATACAATGACGTATTTGTAACCAAGCTGAATTCTTCCGGTAGTAGTCTGGTCTATTCTACTTTTCTCGGTGGAGGTAGTTATGATTATGGCAATAGCATTGCGGTAGATGGAAACGGAAATGCTTATGTTACAGGCTCTACAAGTTCAAGTAATTTTCCAACGACACAATACGCTTATGACACATCGATTAATGGAGGGTATGACGTATTTGTAACCAAGCTGAATCCATCAGGGAGTGGTCTTGTATATTCTACTTTTCTCGGAGGTGGTGGAGATTTTAGTTATGATTCTGGGTATAGCATTGCAGTAGATGGAAGCGGAAATGCGTATATTACCGGCTATACAGAGTCGGGTAATTTTCCCAAGACTTCAGGCGCTTATGATGAAAGCCACAATGGATACTATGATGTTTTTATAACCAAACTGAATTCCTCGGGCAGTGGTCTGTTGTATTCTACTTTTATTGGTGGCAGTAGTTATGATTATGGGTATAGCATTGAAATAGATGGAAGCAGAAATGCGTATGTTACCGGATTAACAAGGTCGAGTGGTTTTCCCACAACGCCAGCCGCCTATGATACATCGTATAATGGAGGTAGTTCAGATGTATTTGTTACCAAACTAAATTCTTCGGGTAGTGTGTTAGTTTATTCCACATTTCTTGGTGGGACTATAGGAGGAGAAGGTGGTGATGTAGCTAACGGTATAGCGGTAGATGTAGGTAGAAATGCATATATCATAGGTTCTACGGAAGATGAAGATTTTCCCACAACTCCCGGTGCATTCGATGAAAGTCATAACGGAGGACGCCTTGTATTTGTGAGCAAGTTTAATTCTTCAGGGAGCGATCTGGTCTATTCTACATTTATTAGTGGAACAGGCTATTCCTGGGATGAGGGCAGCAGCATCGCGGTAGATGCAGTCGGCAATGCATATATTACAGGCTATACAGGTTCAAGTGATTTCCCAACGACAGAGGATGCGTACGATGATACTATTAATGGGTGTAGGGATGTATTTGTAACCAAACTGAATTCCCCGGGCAGTGGTTTGCTTTATTCAACTTTTCTCGGCGGTGTCAATGACGATAAAGGCTGTGGCGTTGCATTGGG
>LJUD01000129.1 GCA_001304035.1 bacterium SM23_31
ACTTTTTATGAGGCATCTCCGGTGCCGCAGAGCATCCTGTTGAACCAGTTGGAACAGCTTTTCCAGACCGGAGAATTCGACGCCGTAAAAATAGGTATGTTGTATTCGAAAACAAACATTGATATTATTGCCGGGATATTGAAAAAATATCATCCCCCTAATGTAGTGCTTGATCCTGTATTAACTTCATCCACCGGAGGTATCCTGCTGGAACCGGATGCCGTTGTATTACTGAAATCGAGGTTGATTCCTCTTGCGGAAGTGATAACACCGAATATTCCTGAAGCTGAACGGTTAGCTGAGATGACGATTGCCTCACTCGAAGACATGAAAAAAGCAGGAAGGCTGATATTCGAGCTTGGGTGTAAATATGTACTTGTCAAAGGCGGGCATCTCCCCGAAAATGCACATGATATTCTCGTGTATAAAGATGAAGCCATCACACTCCCCGGCGAATACACAAAAAATACCGGCTTTCGCGGCACCGGCTGCGTGCTGTCTTCCGCAATTGCGGTTTTTTTGACAAAAGGATATGATGTTCCAAATGCGGTACTAAAAGCAAAACGTTGTCTCGAATATGCACGGCAAACAGCAATACAAACAAAAAACGGAAACCGCATTCTTATTGCCTATATTAAGGGTGAGTAGCGGCTAAATTTACCTCTATTATCACAAATATTCCCCTCCAGCCGTAAAAAAAATACGTTTTCAGCGAGTTCTCAAAGAATCGGAGACAATTCTACGTACTTAATCATATTTCAAACGTTATAATAAACCTATGGTAAAAATACCTAATGAAGCTGTTTTAAGCTTTTCTTCTAAAGATCAGCCTCTGGCAGAAAAGATCAGACTTTGTCTGAAAAATCCCCCTATTTCCCCCTTTATTAAAGGGGGATTAAGGGGGATTTATACATCCCGCTCAGCGGGACTGAAAATTTACCAAAGGTTATAATATGAACCATTGTTAAAATTGAAAATAAAAAAAGGGCGGGAGAAAAAATTCTCACCGCCCTTTAATAATTCCTATCAAGGATGAATTATCTGACGCTTTCAAGCAGTGGGTCTTGACGAATAACAATTTTGCCCGTATAAGTCTGCCCGTTTACTGTCATTTTAACGGCATATTCACCCGGTCCTGCAGAGGGACCACGGGCTCCTCCGCGCTGTCTGCCGCCAAATTGCTGCTGCTGTTGTTGCTGCTGGCGCTGTTCTTCTGTCATCTGCGGAGGATCAAACTGCATGTTCCAATCTAATCTGTTAAGTCCCGGCTGACCCTGTATATCGATAGTACGTTTCATCGTACCTGTGATATCGGTAATTTCAATCTTAACCTCTGCAGCGGATTTAAGATAATAGCTGATAACAGGGTTATTGGATGGATTCTGACCGCTGAACCGGAAAGATCCTGAACTTGTACCGGCTCTTTGTCTCAGCCAATTTGTAGCAGGACGGCTTTCGAAAAGATGCGCATCCTTTGCCAGAACATCTTCAGTCAACTGCTGGAGGGGTATTATATCATCCATAATCCATATACCGCGTCCGTGGGTAGCGACAACAAGATCACCGTCGCGAGGATGGATAACAAGGTCATGAACAGCCACCGTAGGCAAGTAATTATTCTCCTTATTTTGCAAATTGAGTTGTGTCCAGGTTTCTCCTTTATTTATGGAGAAGAAACAGGCGAACTCGCTTCCTGCAAAAAGGAGATTAGGATTCTTCGGATCTTCCTTGATAACGTACATACAATGACCATCAGGTATATTTTTGGTAATATTTGTCCATGTCTGACCATAATCCGTCGTTTTGAATACCCATGGAGTAAAGTTATCGCTGCGATGACCGTCAAAGGTGAGATAACACGTACCTTCGTCAAAGTGAGATGCCTCGACACGGCTGACCCAGATACCCTCCGGTACGCCGGGGACGTTTCTCCGTACATTTGTCCAGCGCACTCCATCGTTGCGCGTAATTTGTACATTCCCGTCATCTGTACCAATCCAGATTAAACCCGGGGTAATGGGGGACTCTGAAATGGTAATGATAGTGCAGTGGTTTTCTGCGCCGGTTGCGTCTCTGGTAAGCCCGCCGGTATCCCTGCTGATTTTGACCGGGTCATTTGTAGTCAGGTCAGGGCTGATCATTTTCCACGTATCGCCGCGGTCGACCGATTTGAATAAGTGGTTCCCGCCAAAGAAGATTGTACGGGGATTATGCGGCGACATAACGATCGGGCTGCTCCAGTTGAAACGGAAGGGACTATTACCCCATCCTGCGTCCCTTTGCCGTTCAAGAATCGCCTCCGTCACGTAATCATCATAGTTGACAACGTTGCGCTGGCTTGGACGAATACTGCTCGATTGACGTGTTTCGACATTTACACGCGAGATTGATCCGCCCTGGCTTTCCACGTAAACCGTGCGCCAGTCTGTAGGGTCTGCCTGGGCATGGAATCCGTCCCCGCCGCCTATGCTGAACCACTGGTCGGTATAAATTGCAGTGTTCCGGCTTCCCGAGGGACCTCCCCAGCTGCCATTATCCTGGAGACCCCCGTATACGTAATAGGGATCGCGCATATCAACGCCAACAGCATAGAACTGACTGATAACATAATTATCAAAAAAGAGATAATTTCTGTGATCATGGGTCAAAGCTACGCCTCCATCACTTCCAATATAGTAACGGTTCTCATTGGTCGGGTCAAGCCACAATGCATGGTAATCGCCGTGGTGACCGCCGGGACCTCTTTCCAGGGTTCTCCCGCCGTCTTCAGATATCTGATGACTTCCCGTTATTAAATAGACTTTTTTATCGTTAAACGGGTTTATGTAAATGTGGCTGTAGTAGAAGGGACGGTTGTTATAGCGGTTCACATATTCCCAGCTTATGCCGCCATTTTCAGTGCGGTAAACACCGGAACCGAGTTTGGTCATGTCGGTGTAATCTGGATTTTCAACTCTATTACGTTCTTCATCAGTAATTTGACTTGCTGGCTGGTAACCATGTTCAACAAATGCCATCAGGACTTGGGGATTGCTTCTCGCAATGGCAAGCCCGATTTTGCCCGTATCGCCTTCCGGCAGACCGTTTGTGAGTTTATTCCATGACATCCCACCATCCGTGGTTTTGAAAATTCCGCCGTTAGGTCCGCCGCTGTCGAAACGGTATGGCCGGCGTAATCTCTGCCAGAAGCCGACATAGAGAACATTCGGATTTTTAGGGTCCATGACCAAATCGATAGCGCCGGTTTTGCCGTCATTGGGAAGACCGTTTGTCAGTTTTTCCCAGGTTCTGCCGCCGTCTGAGGTTTTAAAAAGACCGCGGTCTCCGGAGTAACCCCAGAGGTGTCCACCGGCTGCGGCATAGACGACGTTCGAATTGTCCGGATGCGTGATAATTTTTGAGATGGAATGTGTATCCTTCAGACCCATATTGGTGAACGTTTTACCGCCGTCCGTGGATTTGTAAATCCCATCGCCCCATGCAATGCTGTTGCGGGTATTCTTTTCACCCGTTCCGACCCAGATAATATTCGGATCATTCTGGTAGAATGCGACATCACCTATCGATGCGGCGCCGTATTTGTCGAAAATCGGCTCCCACGTTACACCGGCATTGATTGATTTAAACACCCCGCCGGAAGCCGAGGCTACCAGCACGGTAGTAAAATCATTATCCAATGCCTCGATGTCCGATATTCGACCGGACATGTTCGCAGGACCGATATTGCGCCAGTTGAAATCTTTAATAATACTCTCCTCAAAACTCTGCGCAAAAACGGAGCCCGCAAACAACGCAATACATAAAACCGCAAAAATGCGTAATATTCTGCGGTTGCTCAATATTCGCATAGCCACTCCTCCTTTAAAGTTAGGTTATTATTGTTGATAGTGAAACGCTATTTTATATTAAAAAACTTACTGTAGCTTGGGCAATGTTTGTGCTAACTTTATGAAGTGAAATGAAGTGTGTTCCTTAATAATTTTACAAATAATTATGCCAGCCTTTTTATTTAATACATAATTATAATCAAAAATATTCAAAAATCAAGATATTTTTTTTTAACATACCTCGGATAAGGATTTCACTCCCCTGTATGTTAGGCTTAGTAGTACAATCAACGATGTGGATGAGAATAGTGTATCGGTGATCCCGCTGAGCAGGACCAATATAAATTGGAAAAAACACCAAATACCCCGTAGAGACGCATCGCCATGCGTCTCTACGGGGTAATATTGCTCTGCGGGTATGTATTATTAACATCCCCTTAAATATGTATGCGAAGTGGAATTTAAGGCAATGTTCTTTATCAAATCGTGATTAAACAAATCTTAATCAAACACTAAAAATATAAAAATTGTCTTTAATATGGGCACAGCAACCGTGCCCCTGCGGTATAAAATTCAGGGAATTGTACAGACGCTGATTGTAAATTATAAAAATTTTATTGATAATTCAGAATAAAATTAACCCCGAACCGGGCAAGAGTGTCCGATCCGGGGTCGTGACGTCTTTAAATATTAGATTATTATCTTATTATGTATCCGGGATTGTCTTCTTCAATCACCAGCGTAGTAGTCATTGTTTTACCGTCGACGTTAAGCGTTACAAGATATTCACCGATTCCGGCAGTAGCACCCTGAAGACCACCCCCCCTGGTGCCTCTACCTGCAGCACCGCCTCTGGCAGCACCTGCACCGCGCGTCAATTGAGTCAGCTTTTCCTGTAACCCGCGTATTTGTTCAAGGTCGGTTCCGGCTCGGTCAAATTCCTGGCTTAACTGGCGGAGTTGACCGCGCTGTTCTTCCGTCTCAGCTTGTTCTATAAGCCTGTCGATGCTCTCTTTCGTTTGTGCAATAAAACGTGTGATCTGTTCCGTCGTCGGATCAAAGCGCCTATCCCAACGGTATTTATGGATCCCGGCTCCTTCTTCAACAAGTCTAATGGTACGTTTCAGCTCTCCGGTAATATCGGAAATTACTAACTCAGCCGAAACCGGCTTGGTTTTTAAATAAAAGCCGATAAATGGCCCGCTCGGCGGATTCTCACCCTTAAACTGTTTATCGGTCTCATAAGGATATTCTCCGCTTGGAGATGCCCATAATGTCTCTGAGCGGCCATCGAATAAATGAGCATTTTCATCCGCGACTTCCGTTGTGAGCTGCTGGAGCGGTGTAATATCGTCGCAAATCCATGCTCCCCTGCCGTGGGTACCCGCAATTAGATCACCATCGCGTGGATGAATGAATAAATCATGAACCTCGACCGTCGGCATGTTGTTCATGAACCGTGTCCAGTTCTGTCCCCTGTCCAGCGACACGTAAACCGCATTCGATGTTCCGGCAAAAAGGAGATCGGGATTTTTATAATCTTCCCGTACGACAAACGATGAACCTTCAAGCAGGTTATTGGTAATATTTTCCCAAGTTTGACCAAAATCTTCAGTAACGAAAATATAAGGATTAAAATCGTCGTTGCGGTGACCGTCAAACACGAGATATGCCCTTCCTTCAACGTGGTTTGACGCTTCAAGCCGTTTTACCCAGCATTTTTGCGGAGCACCGGGTATATAGGCGTTCAGTTTCAGCCAGTTGACGCCGCCGTTACGGGTGAGCCAGACGTTGCCGTCATTGGTTCCTGCCCAGACGACGCTGGGATTCAGCGGCGACTCATCGATAGACACGATAGCGCTCGGCTTATCCGGTGTTGAAGTCAAATCGGGACTGATTATCATCCAATTGTCGCCGCGATTGACCGATTTAAATAAATGATTTCCGCCGAAATAGAGTGTGTTTGGATTGTGCGATGAAAGCAATAACGGCGTGTTCCAGTCGAAACGGAAGGGACTGCGACCTCTGGCGGGGGCTTCCTGCGGCTGTTCTTCTTGAGGGCTTCTCGGATAATATTGCTCGTAATTGACGATGTTGTTTGTGCCGGGTCTTATGCCCCGGCGCTGTCCCGTTCGTAAATCGCTTCTGCCGACATTACCATTCTGGCTTTCGGTGTATACGATGTTAAAGTCTGTAGGATCAACCTGCGCAAAAAAGCCGTCTCCCCAACTCAGCATGTACCAGTTCTCGTTCCTGATTCCGTAGCGGGAGCGCATACGGCTCGGACCGCCCCATGAACCGTTGTCCTGGAGACCGCCGGACACATAATACGGTTTGCGCATATCGGCGGTAATGGCGTAAAACTGCGCCATCGGCTGCTGCATATACAAATCCCAGGTTCTGCCTCCGTCATAGGTAACATTTATACCGCCGTCGCTGCCGATAAGTACGTGCTCCGAATCATTTGGATCGATCCAGATTGCATGGTAATCGATATGTGTCGGTCCGCTGATTTGTGCACCCGACCTGACGGTTTTTCCGCCGTCCTCGGTATAACCGAGCGCCGTACCGCAAATCCACAGCACATCATCATTGTTAGGATCGACACGAATCTGGCTGTAGTAAGAAGGTCTGCTGTTATAGGTGCTCTGCTGTGTCCATGTCATGCCGTAGTCGGTAGATTTAAAAATTCCTCCGCGATTGGGATCAAGTTCCTCCTGCTGAGGTCTTTGACCGCCGCCGGTACCGCCTGCACCGGCGGAAGTGGCACTGACAATTGCATAAATCGTTCCTGGTTTGCTTCGCGAAGTGCTCAATCCAATGCGTCCTATTTCAACGGTAGGAAGACCCTCGGCTGCTTTTGTCCAGTTTTCTCCGGCATCCCGCGATACATAAATACCGGCGCCGGGACCCCATTGGTCTACAGGATCTCCTGCATCAAATAGGTCTCGAAGCCTTTCGTGTGCGGCTGCATATAATGTCCTGTTATCTTCCGGGTCCATTGCCAGGTCGGTAACGCCTGTTCTTTCATCGATATAAAACACTTTATCCCAGGTTCTTCCGCCGTTTGTAGTTTTGTATACGCCCCGCATTACGTTCGTACCCCACAGATGTCCCAGGGCCGCAACGTACACAATGTCCGGATTTTCCGGATCTATCAATATCCTGCCGATATGATGTGTCTCTTTTAGACCGACAAACACCCATGTCTCGCCTGCATCGGTTGACTTGTAGACGCCGCCTCCCCAGGGCGAGCTGTTTCTGTTGTTTGCTTCGCCTGTACCGACGTATATGATATTCGGATTTTTCCGGGAAACAGCTAAATCACCGATTGAAGCAACCGGCTGGTCGTCGAATATCGGTTCCCAGGTCGTTCCGCGGTTAACCGTTTTCCATAGACCGCTTGTTGCGGTTCCCGCATAAATAATTTTCGGATTGCTTTCAACGCCTTCAATATCAACCGTACGCCCGCCCATATTTGCAGGTCCGATATTGCGCCATCTGAAATCTTTCAGGATGCTTTCGTCGATTGTCTGAGCAAATGCAGTGCTCATTAAAAGCACGAAGGCAAATATTGAACACAGCGCTGTGCCTGCCGTTTTGTTTGTAATTGACTTACTCATAGAATTCCCTCCACATTTCTAAAATGTCTTAAGGTTATTAAACCGAATAATTCATGAAATTACGCAGGTTAAAACCTGCCTAAAAAAGTACACTTCGTTACGGCTGCCGTTTATATTTATGATTTTTTATCAAAATCCTCAAGGTAGCCACAAAGGTAGCCGCAAAGGTAGCCGCAAAGGTAACCGCCAAGGTAGACGCAGACTTTAGTCTGCGTTAAACGATCACTAAATGCCATTAAGTAATGGCTGTGCCAAAAGTACATCCCGTTGAGTGGAAACAGATAAATAATCAAATTGTAGTACCTTACTCTGTACCATGAGTATTTATATCTGTAGTTTCTGTCCCGAATCTTCGGGATGAATTATTCAGATTAACTGATTTATCAGCATGTTTTTACTTTATCATCATATTACCGGGAGTGTCCTTTTCAACAATAAGTTTTGT
>LJUD01000130.1 GCA_001304035.1 bacterium SM23_31
GAGATATTGATTTAAGTCCTTGATAATTGAAACAGGGGCATTCGGTGAAATAAAATTAATAGTTCCGAGCTGTACGGCAGTCGCTCCGCACAATAAAAACTCCAGCACATCGTTCGCACAGCAGATACCCCCTATACCGAGAAGCGGGATCTTCACAGTTTTACTGACTTTATAGACCATTGCTAATGCCACCGGTTTTATTGCCGGTCCGGAAAGACCACCCATCACCGCTCCTAAATCAGGCCGTCTTGTATTCACATTGACACTCATACCGACCAGCGTATTGATTAACGATATAGCGTCTGCTCCTGCATCTTCTACAGCCTTCGCAATAACCGTAATATCCGTTACATTGGGCGTGAGTTTCGGTATGATACATCTTTTTGTCCGCTTTTTAGCTTCGGATACTATCTTCCCTGCAGGTTCAGGGTCTGTGCTAAAATTCAGCCCGCCTGCAACGTTCGGACAGGATAGGTTTAATTCATACCCGTCAATGCCCTCGTGCTCTTCGAGGCGTTCGATTAAGTTCAAGAAATCTTCTTGAGAATCTCCCGCAACGTTAACTATTACTTTTGTGGAGAGCGATTGCAAAAACGGAAGTTTATCCGAAATAAACTTATCGATGCCGACATTCGCAAGACCGATAGAATTAAGCATTCCTGCGTGTGTTTCTGCTATTCTCGGCGGCGGGTTTCCAATACGCGGGATTCCGGTTATCGTTTTTGTAACGATCCCCCCCAAAATATTAACATCGTAGAGCCCTTCTATCTCCGAGCCGTATCCGAATGTACCGGATGCGGTAAGAACAGGATTTTTAAGAGTTAATCCGCCAATGTGAACAGATAAATCAGCCATTTTGTAGTACCAGCTCGTTTTCTGAAAATACGGGACCGTCAATGCATGCGAGGCAATATTCTACTACTTCTCCTTTTTCAACCTTTTTCGGAAGAGCACATCCCTGACAGATGCCGGTCCCGCATGCCATAATTGTTTCAACGGAAAGCTGTGCCGGTATGGAATATTCACAGGCAATGCGCTGAACTTCAGCAAGCATCGGCATCGGACCGCATGTTAGTATACACGCATTGGACTTATGCTTGTATTCGTACAGAGTTGACTCAAAAATAGACGTAATAAGCCCTTTTTTCCCAAAACTACCGTCTTCAGTGGCAAATTCAAGCGGAACGTTCATTTTCTGCAATTCATCAGCAAGATATAAATCTTCCTTTGATGCAGCACCATAAAACAACCTTACATTATGCATTGAAAAGTCCATTGTCTTGAGAAGAAAATAAACAGGCGGTATTCCGATTCCGCCTGCAATTAGAAATAACTCGCCGTACGGTTTTGTATGAAACGTATTGCCTAAAGGACCCAGCAATCCGACAGTATCTCCATCTTTTTTCCCTGCCAATAAAACAGTTGACCTGCCGACCACTTTAAAGAGTACAAATATCGTGCCTCGTTCCTTATCGACATCAAGAATACTAAAAGGTCTTGGGAGAAGCGGAGCGTATTCAGACGTAACTCTGGTTTTCACGAATTGTCCGGGTTTTGCGGAGCGTGCTATCTCAGGCGCCTCATATTCATGCAAATAACAATCCGTGGTTATTTGTTTACATGAAATTACACGGCTTTCGTGCTGAAATAATTGTCTTTTTACGGTCATATCAGTTAAATTGATCATTCAACGGCATAAAAAAAACCGGGACTAACAACAAATATCCCGGCTAATAATAATGCAATTGAAAATTGTGAGAGATTACTCTGCTGCCAATATTTGTCAACGCCATATTTTCTTGAATTTCAGGCTATTTTTTCTAAAAAAGTCTATGCCTATTTTTCCGGAAAAACATATCTTCTCAGGTGCCATGCCGCAATGGGGCGATTTTGAGGATCGCGCGCCGGAGAGTACATGCTTTCTTCCGCAGAAATATACACTGCTTGTTCCAAAGTTCTGTTCCCGGTCGTATTTTGAAAGAGTACTTCATCTACTGCATAGCCTTCTATACTAATGAACAGTTTTAGGTCTATGTATCCGGTAATACCCTGCATCCGTAAAGAATCAGGATAATCCAGAGCTACGTCTTCAACAATACGTGAAGGGATGGCTACAAATGACTCGCTTTCTATAGAAATCAGAAAATTACTATTCGGATTGGGCAAAGTTTTTATTATATTTTCTAATCTTACCGGATCTTTAATATTTTCTAATCTTATCGAATCTTGCTTAGCTTTTTCACGGGCTAATTTTTGTTCTTCAAGTGCTTTTTGAGCTAAATCTTTAAGCATTTCCATCCTTTGCTGTTCATTTAAGAATAAATTAGCTTGTATTAATTTATTTGTGACTTTTTTACTATACTCTGAATTTTCGAATTCTTTTGTCAACCTTGTTAATACTTTAACGGCTTCATCCGGGTTATTTAAATGATATTCATAGATGTAGGCTATAGTATACAGCGCTTTAGGTACAAATTCGGAATCGGGAAATCGATCTATCAGGGATTGAAAAACAGCTATAGAAGATTTATAATCCCCCTGAAAATATGCATTTTCAGCTTCTTCAAACAAAACCCGAACAGAATCTTTTCGAGAAAGCTGGATTTTTGCCTCAAGCTTTTTTTTATCCGAATCATCCATAAAATATAGAGCATATTCGGTATTTCCATAATCTTTCAGCAGCCTGGATTTCAGTTGTTCCACATCACCTATATTATATGACTGTGCAATATCAATTTGTAAGAAAAGCGCTTTGGCTGCAATAAGATTTCCGGGGAACATAGTTATGATCTTATCAAGATAATGAAATGCTGTATCGGGATTATCAAATTCTGTCAAATAAATTTCCGCAATACGGTAGATACTATTCGGTACTCTTTCCTGGTAATCGAGTAATATAATATTATAACTTTTCAACGCTGCAAGATATTTAACAGAATCTTCGAATATTACACCCTCGGATACTAATTTTCTTAATGCTTGTTGTATTGCAGCATTATCTTTTTGAGCATCAGAGCTTTCGGGAACTCTGAGTACCGGAGGTGCCGGTGGTTTTTCATTAAAAACCTGTGACAATCGTTGTATTTCATCAATATTAGCAATGCGATTGTTACACTGAGTTTTTATTTCGTTTGAAGGTTGTGCTTTTAAAGCAATAGAGTAGTATTCTGTAGCTTTGTATATATCTGAATATCTTTTTAAGTGTAATTCACCGATATAATACAGAGCTTCAGGGCTTCTATTATTTATTTTGGTCCCGGGTGCAGAAAGTTTTTCAGGATTACGAACAGCAATATCTTCAGCGATAGACTGCAGTGTAATAACACCGTCCGGATCAAAACCATTAAGCTGATTAAGAACGTATATAGCTTGATCAATATTGCCTTTCAGCTCCCAGCAACGGGCAATTTCGAGAAACAATTCAACATAATTACCTTTATAATATTTGTTAGTCAGCAACTCAACAAATTTTTCTATGGCTCTATCATATTCACCTAAATTTTCCAAACAGGAACCGTAACCGGATTCACTCAAATATCTATTAATCAAAGAAGGATCAAAATTTTTAACTTTTAAATATGCTTCCGCCGCTTCAGTATACTCTTCCATCATAAAATAACTTTCTGCGATTTTAAGCTGCGCTTCAGACTGCAATCGCTTATCTTTTATTTCAGCAACAATACTTTGATAATGTTCCAAAGCTTCTTTATAATCTTTACGATGAAAGTTCAGGTCTGCAAGACTAAAAAATGCATCACTTTTTATTTCTTTTTTCATATCAGAAGCAATAATTGTATTTAACTCTGTTTCAGCAAGATCAAAATCATTTTCAACAATTAAGATTTTAGCATGATATAAGTATGCTTCAGGTACATACTTACTATCGGGAAAATTACTTAATAGTTCTTCAAATTTACGTTTAGCTTGAAAATAATCACCGATATGATAGAATGATTTTCCAATGAGCATTATTGCATCATCGGTAAAGCGGCTTCCTTGATACAGAGAGAGCACTTTTGAGGCTTTTTCTATTGCATTATTAAATTCAGTTTCAGCCTCTTGCGGAATTTCCCTTGAGTCAGATTCCTCTAATATTTGAACACCTTTGTTATAGGATTTTTTCGCATTATAAAAAACATTAAAATAGGCACAGCCGCTAATAATCAGTACCAGAAATATAATAAAAATCCCTGAACCGGGTTTTATGTAATTTTTAGTTAATCCGTTCATTTAATTAACCAAAACTCACGTTTTTTTAATTTGCTTAATTAATTCGGGTAATATTTCCCCGGATTTGCCCGAAAGATATTCGTCGACGTACGGTGTTAACAGCGTTTCCATAATGTTTATCTCAACTAAATATGCGCCACTGCTTTTTGCCCAGAACGGCATAGAAGCCGCCGGTTGAACCAAAGCAGACGTACCGACGGAAAAAAATATGTTTGCCTCATTTATCGCTTTCTCTGCGTTAATTAATGCTTGCTGGGGCAATTGTTCACCGAACCATACAACATCCGGTCTGAGTATACCGCCGCATTCGGTACATTTCGGAATTACCGGCTCCTTTTGTAAATCGACTTCCATAAAATATTTATTACACTGAAGACATCTATTCCGCATGATGTTTCCGTGCAGTTCTATCGGATTTTGGCTGCCCGCCCTAAAATGCAGACCGTCAACATTTTGTGTAATCAGATAAAAATCAGGAAACATCCGTTCAAGTTCTGCAAGCGCATAATGTCCCGGATTAGGTTCAATATTCCTTACAATTTCCTGCCGGTAACGGTACCATTCCCATACAATTTCAGGATTCCGAATAAAAGCGTCAAAATTTGCAAGTTCTTCCGGTTTGAATTTTTTCCATAATCCATCCTCGCCCCGAAAAGTAGGTACTCCGCTTTCCGCCGAAATCCCTGCACCGGTTAAAACTACAACAACAGGATTTTCTTGAAATTTTTCAAGTAGTTTTTCAGAAAACATGATTTATCGTATTATACGCCTCACAAAGCCGAAAAGTTTAATATATCCGGATCAATCGTATTGCAATGGTTTTTCGTATTAAACGAAGAGTATTGTTAAACTTAGTATGATTCACTGATTTATTCGGATTATACAGATATTTTTAAAATCTATAATTATGTGCTTGCATAAAAGAATATAATTATTTATTATTTAACTTACTATAATAATTACTCGTAATAAAGAAAACAAGTAAAAATATAATAATATTTCATCCGGTTATTCAGGATTTTCAACATATTTTACGCTAAAGAACGCAAGGAGAATGCAATGCCTCGGGAAATATTACAAAATATTGCACATGTGAACGTCCTCCGTAATATATCATTACTTCAGGGTTCTTTTCATAATGCCGTCAAGAGAACAAATATACCTTCCCGCGCTGTATTCCATCAGATTGTCAAAGAAAATAATGCCCTCACTCCACAAGATATAGGAAGAAAAGCAAGGCGAATCAGCATTCAGGAAAATCAAAATAAAACTCCACAAGACCGTTTTATTGACATATTTGCGTAACTTTTTAAACCTGATTATTTATTTTCATCTATTGTAATGATATTTATAATAATGTCAACGACCGCTTCTTTATCATCACCCACATCTATCCACGTTATGTTCCGCATCTTTTTAAACCAGGTCATTTGACGTTTAGCAAAATTTCTTGTCCGCTTTTTTATCTGTTCTACCATTTCATCATAAGTTGCTGCTCCGTCTAAATGGTTGAAAACCTCCCTGTAGCCGTATGTCTGCAGCGCATTATTATCGGGGGAAAATCCTTTTCTGCGAAGCGTTTTTACTTCATCGATTAATCCTTCTTCCAGCATTTTTCCAACCCGTTTATTTATGATGTCATAAAGCTCATCTCTGCCTTTTCGAAGCCCGATGAGCACCGGTTGAAAATGTAAACTGATGTGTATTTCTTGCCAATGGTGTGTCAATGGCTTCCCTGTTACCATAAAAACCTCGAGCCCCCTGACAATTCTTTGAGTATCATTTACCGAGATTCTTGCAGCAAACTCCGGATCAGCCTCCCGAAGTTCTTTATATAATAAATCATTTCCTTCTTTTCGTGCCCGTTCCTGGAGTTTTTTCTTCGTTTCCGGGTCTTTTATTTTTTCGTCAAAAAAACCTTCTAAAATAGATTTTATATATAAACCGGAACCGCCTACAATAAAAGGCAGCCTGTTTCGCGATATAATTTCATCAATCTTTTTTCTAACATCTTTGCCAAACAGCCCTGAATTATAACATTCATCCGGTTGTAGAATATCAATAAAATGATGCGGAATCCGTTCAAGTATTTCACGCGGCGGTTTATCCGTACCAATGTCCATTCCAGTTGGACCTACAATAAAAACAGCTTTGTTTAAATTATGCAATTGCAGTAAGTAAATCTTTATTAAACTATCAACGAAATGTAATGTAGCTGAACTATGTTTATCATAAAGCAAAAGAGAAATCATTTCCCGGATTTCTCTTTTATTCGATTTATGTATCGCTAAAATTATTTAATATATTACTTTAAATTCATAAATATAACTTATTATATTACTATTAAATACAAATTATTTATAAAGTAATTATTTAAGTAAAATGTTAATTTTAAAATGAGTACGCCCGGAAGGAATCGAACCTTCATCTCTGGATCCGGAATCCAGCACTCTGTCCGTTGAGCCACGGGCGCTTAATTCTGTAATTTTTCTGCTGTTTTTTCTGCAGATAATGTTGTGTTATGTAACAGCATGGTTATAGTCATCGGTCCGACACCACCGGGAACGGGTGAAATCGCTTCAGCAATCTCTTTCACTTCATCAAATTTTACATCTCCGACAAGCCTATAGCCTTTTTCGGTAGTACTGTCCTCTACCCTATTTGTACCCACGTCAATCACAACGACACCTGCTTTAACCATATCGGCGGTAATAAACTCCGGAACACCGATAGCTGCAACAAGTATATCAGCCGTTCTTGTTATTGCACGTAAATCGGCAGTACGTGAATGACAGACCGTGACCGTAGCATTTGCCCTTTTATTTTTCTGCATTAACAATGCTGCCAAAGGTTTACCAACTATAGTACTGCGTCCAACTATAACAACGTGTTTACCTTCAGGTGAATAACCCGACCGGTGAAGCATCTCCAAAATTCCAAGCGGTGTACAGGAAACAAATCCTTCCTCCCCGATTAACAATTTTCCTTCATTAACCGGGTGAAATCCATCAACATCTTTAACCGGGTCGACCTGACCGAAAACATACGATTCATCTATTCCATCAGGCAGCGGGTGCTGTATAAGAATCCCGTGAATCTTCTCGTCATTATTGTATTTATTAACTAAATCTACAACCGTTTTTTGAGAAACATCAGCCGAAAAACGTTGTATCGCAGTATAAATACCCACCGCTTCACATGCCTTCTCTTTCATCCTGACGTATATATGCGATGCAGGATTGTCTCCAGCAAGAATAACTCCTAATCCGGGAGTTATACCTTTTCTCGAGAGCTCGGACACGCGTGAAACAATCTCCTCTCTCATTACTTTACTTATCTCAGTACCGCTGATAATTTTCGGCATATGACCTCACAATAATATACTTTAATATTCACTTTTAGTCAATGACACTCGTTTTATTTCCCGTGCGAAACCGGTCTCAGCATCTATTGAAATAATAACACCATTGAATTGAGCGTCGCCATCAGCTACAGCATACTTTACCGGTGTCTGGTATATAAATCTTTTAATTGCCACGTTTTTTTTAACGCCAATAACCGAATCAACAGGACCGGTCATGCCTACATCAGTAATGTAAGCGGTTTTTTGAGGAAGTATTCTTTCATCGGCGGTCTGGACATGAGTATGTGTTCCGATTATTGCCGAAATTTTACCGTCAAGATAATTAGCTAAAGCCAATTTTTCGGCAGTTGCTTCAGCATGAAAATCAACTATTATGCATTTGGTGATTTTTCTCAGCTTTCTAATTTCTTGCACAGCAATTTTGAACGGGCAGTCTATTGGATTCATAAATATGCGACCTTGCAAATTCAGAACGGCAACTTTACATTTATTTTTTAATGTAAAAATTGTTGAGCCTCTTCCCACATTTTCTTGAGGGTAATTGGCAGGGCGCAAAACCGACCTGTATTTATCTATTTTTTTAAGAAAATATTCTTTTTCCCATATGTGATTACCGGACGTAATGACATGAATCCCTGCGTCTAATAATAACTCGACCGTTTTCACATTGAGTCCTTTTCCGCCGCTTGCATTTTCCCCATTTGCAATACAAAAATTTACACCGTGCTGGCTTTTAATATTATCAAGAACATCGACCGTTATTCTTGTTCCGGGTTCACCTACAATATCCGCAATAAATAAAACGGTTATAAGAGAATTAGACATAACTATAACTCAATTCTATCTTTATGGTTCATATAATCGCCTTAAGCAATAAAAATCGGCGTATTAATTATAATGTGAATGAACGCGCTACTTGGCGTAGTCTACACTGCGCAGTTCTCGAATTACGGTAACTTTAATTTGTCCCGGATATTCCAGATCGGATTCAATTTTTCCCACTATATCCTCTGCCAATTTAAATGATTTAATATCATCCAATTCGGATGGTTCTACCATAACACGAATCTCCCTGCCTGCTTGAATTGCATAGGCTTGTGTAACCCCGTCAAATGATGTAGCGAGTTCTTCAAGGTTAACCAAACGCTGAATATAGTTTTCTAATGTTTCACGACGAGCACCAGGTCTTGAACCGGAAATGGCATCGGCAGCCTGAACTAATACTGAAATTGGAGAAGTAAAGGGCTCATCCTCATGATGCGAAGCAATAGCATTCAATACAATTGCGCCTTCATTATATTTTTTGGCTAACTCGTAGCCGATTTGTACGTGTGTCCCAATCGTATGTTTATCAACAGCTTTGCCTATATCGTGAAACAATCCTGCTCTTTTTGCGATCTGGGCATCCATATTAAGCTCTACAGCCATGAGACCGGTTAAATTGGCAACTTCAATTGAATGTTTCAATACATTTTGACCGTAACTTGTTCTATATTTTAATTTTCCAAGGAGTTTAACCAGCTCCGAATGGACTTTATTAATACCACATTCCAGCAGCGCTTGTTCACCAGCTTCGATTATCATTTCTTCCATTTCGGTTTTGGATTTCTCTACCGTTTCTTCAATACGTCCCGGGTGGATTCGCCCATCGGAAATTAATTTTTCGAGTGCCAATTTTGCTATTTCCCGGCGCAAAGGATCGAATCCGGATAACACTACCGCTTCAGGAGTATCATCGATTACTACCTGAATACCTGTTTCAAGTTCGAATGAACGGATGTTTCGTCCTTCCCTTCCAATTATTCTACCTTTCATTTCTTCGCTTGGCAGATTCACGACCGATACGGTTGTTTCTGCAGAATGGTCGGCGGCAGAACGCTGAATAGCGGAAATAACTATTTTTTGTGCTTCCCGCTTTGCAGTCAATTTTGCTTTTTCTTTGTATTCTTTAATCATTTTTGCGCTTTCGAGCTTGGCTTTATCCATGAGATTGTTCATCAAGATGCGTTTTGCTTCTTCCGCCGAAAGCTGGGCTACTTTTTCAAGTTGTATGTTTTGTTCCTCAATAAGCCGGCGCATTTTTTCCCTCTGTTCGCCCAGAAATTTATCGCGCGATTTTAAATCCTTTTCGTAGGCATATATCTCTTTCTCTTTTTTATTCAATAGATCAGCTTTACGGTCTATGCTGCTTTCTCTATGAGCCATTGATTTTTCTGCTCGTTCAAGATCTGAGCGTTTATGCTTTGTTTCACGATCAAACTGCTGTTTGAGTTTATACCACTCATCTTTTAATTCCAGTTCTTTCTCTTTTTTAAGGTTTTTTACCTCTTTTTCAGCGTTTTCTATTAATTCTTTTGCTTTTTCCTTTGCATTTGCCATTCTATTATTTCCAATTCTTGTACTTATTACCCAACCTGTAATAAAAACCGCAATTGCAACAATAGTAATACAAAGAATTAAAAATGCATTCTCCATATTTCCTCCATTTATTTTATATATCAGTATAAATCTTTAATAAAAAAAATCCCTGCATTATTAGTGATGAATATTAAAAGAACCTTGCTTACCAAGGATGGGTGCCTGCCTAAACGCCTTTTACGTCCACTTCGAGATGAGGCATGTAATCAACGCTCAGAGCCAAGCTCCCTATTTTTTAGTGTTGGTTCTTTTATATTAATCAAACACTAATATGACAGGGATAAATTTTATACGTAAAACTGTTTAAATATTATTATTTGCTAAACTATTGCTCCTTATTTTATTCTTCTAAATCCAAGATAATCCGGCTTATTTTTTCATTTAATCCATGCGATTTTTCTTCCAAGGTCGAGAGAAGTTTGATTTTTTCTCCCCGTTCTTTGTACAATTCATCCGCTATGTTAAGTGCGGCTAAAATCGCTACTTTAAGTAAAGATTTTACAGTCAGGTTTTTTTCAATTTCAATCATTTTATTATTGACATAACTTGCGACATCTTGGATATAATCAACATCCGAATCGCCTTTAATAGGATATTCGGTTCCAAAAATATTAACCTTTACGACATTTCTGTGCATAATAGGAAAAATAAAATAATCAGAGCAATTAAATAATTATTATTTACAACACTAATATTAAAATAGAATGCTTGGTAGACATTAACGTTTATACAGCCTCAATTATATATTTTAGTTCTCCTCCATTACAACTTGACGAAGTTGGGCTAACTTTAATAACGCATTATTTACACACCGGCGTACATAGTCTGCATCTGCTTTAGTAAAGATTCCTGAGACCGGTGCACTATCGAAATTATCATCTTCATATTCTGTTTTAAAAATTTTTTTATTGTTTGCTGACTGAATCTGTATCATTAGCTGTTCGTTTTGCTCGCGTAACTGTTTGTTCTCCTCTTTGAGCTTTACTATCAGTTCAGTAATTTTATCAATCTGTTTTTCTAAGTAAAAATAACTTTCAAGTTCTTTTTCCATAAAATTATAACCTGATATTAATATTATATCTTTTACGTATCTCCTGAATAATCTTATGAATAATCTTTTCTACTTCATCATCTAATAGACTTCGGTCATGAGTATAAAATTTGAAAGACATCCTTACACTTCGACTATCTTCAGGAACAGGATTACCTTTATAAACATCTTCGACGGTAACAGATTTTAATAAAGATCCGCCAATCTCCTTTATCGAGTTTACCGCTTCCTGTACAGTTAAAGAATCAGGTATTACAAATGCCAGATTACGCTTAGCCGGCGGAAATTTTGAATATGGACTATAATATCTCTCTTTTTGTAAATGATTAACAATTTCTTCCGTATCCAGTTCAAAGATAAATACCGGTTCATCAAATGCTGTAATCAGACTTTCATTCCGGTATTTTCCAAAAGCTCCAATCCGCCGACCGTTAACTGCAATATAGACGGCTTGCTCTAAGAATAAACTATCATAAGAAATAATTTCTATTATGTCAAGAGAAATTTTTCTAAAAAAACTTTCTACTATGCCTTTTACAGTAAATATATCACACGGCAAATTTTGTCCGTCCCATGAGGGCACAACACGGTGTCCGAGCACCACACCCGCAAGAAAATATGCTTCGCTTTTATCCTCTTTTTGCATAAAATTCTTAGCATATACTTTATCAAGTTCAAAGATACGCATATTATCAACGTCTCTGTTTTTGTTATACCGTGCAACTTGCAATAATCCGGGTATTAAACTTGGGCGCATCAAACTTAATTCAGGGGAAATCGGGTTTTTCAGTGCTATTGGCTCGCCCCTGTCATGAAAAATCTCTTTCAGTCGAATGTCTATCATCGAATAGTTATATACCTCAACGAATCCAAGCTCAGTCATAATGGTACGCATCTTTGCGGCAGCCCGGATGCGGGGATTTGCCACATTGCGTAAGAGTATTTCAGCGCTCTGTTTCGGCTGCACTTTATCAAGACCATTGATTCTGGCAACTTCTTCTACTAAGTCAATTTCACGAGTGAGGTCATGCCTGAATGTCGGTATCTTTAACCGAAAACCTTCTTTTTTTAATTCAGCTTTAATTTCAAGTTTCGACAAAGTGTATTCAATTATTTTCTTTGAAAAATCAGTACCCAGAACTGCATTGAGACGTTTAGTTCTTAACGAAACATAATGACTGGAAATTCGCTTCGGATAGATATCGAAAAACGGGCGGTGAAGCTGACCGGGAGATATTCGTAATATAAGAGCACAAGTACGTTTGAGCGCTTCCATGCAGAAATTCGGATCCATTCCGCGTTCAAACCGGCGTGATGCTTCGGTACTCAAACCCAGATATTTTGCACTTCTCAGAATGTTTTTAGGCTGAAAATAGGCGCTTTCCAAAAAAATATCCGTAGTATCCTGCTGAATTTCAGAGTTCAAGCCTCCCATTATACCGCCAATTGCCACTGCTTCATCATTGTCACAAATTAAAAGGACTTCCTCGTTTAGCGTGCGGGTCATATTGTCTAGTGTGGTAAATTCCTGCCAGTTCACGGCTGTTTTTATAATTATCCGGCTGCCGTGTAATCTTTCCAAATCAAAAGGATGCAGCGGGTGTCCCCATTCCGCAAGACAATAATTTGTTGCATCTACAATATTACTTATTGGGCGAATTCCTACTGCATGGAGTCTTTGTTGTATAGTGTATGGAGACGGCTTTACCCGAACACCGGTTATTATAGCCCCGCAATAACGGGGACATTTTTCTATGTCTTCAATCTCTACAGAAAAGCTGTTTTCGGGTAATTTTTGAGCCGGGGGTAATTCAATTGGTATATCCCGCAGCGGATTCCCACTCAAAGCGGCAATCTCCCGTGCAATCCCCCGTACACTCATACAGTCAGGACGATTAGGATTAATAAAAATATCAAAAACAGTATCATCCGTTACATTACCGGGATCGAACTGGCAGCCGGGTTCACATTTTTTTGGAGGAAGCACCATAATGATATCCGCTACGTCCGATAAACCCAGTTCGAATTCCGAGCAAATCATTCCGTATGATGAGACACCTCTTATCTTTGCGACCTGTATTTCTTGCCCGGAGGGGAGTATTGAATCCGGAAGACCGACAGGAACACATTGTCCTATTTCAACATTAGGTGCGCCGCATACAATTTTCTCGACTTTTTTGCCGAGGTCTACTGTGCAAACTTTGAGATTGGTAGTATTGGGGTGAGATTCTACCTTTTTAATTTGCCCGACTACAACGTTTTTAAAGAGCGGTGGTACAGGATCGATAGACTCGACTTCCGATCCGGAAAGCGTTAATTTTTCCGCTAATTCTTCCGGCAACCAGGGAATATCAACAAATTCCTGCAGCCATTTATATGTAACTTTCACGGATTCCTCAACATATCATGAAAACTGTTCGATAAAACGCAAGTCATTTTCATAAAAGAGCCGGATATCGTTTATTCTATATTTAAGCATTGCGATGCGCTCGAGACCCATACCCCAAGCATAGCCGGTATATTTTTCTGAATCATAGTTAACATATTCGAATACAGCGGGATGTACCATACCGGCACCGGAAATCTCAATCCATCCGGTCCATTTACAAACCGAACACCCCTTTCCTTCACACATAATGCAAGTGAAATCGTATTCAACGCTGGGCTCCGTAAACGGGAAAAATCCCGACCTGAATCGAATATTCATCTTAGGTCCGAAAAGAGCCCGTGCAAATGCTAAGAGTGTTCCTTTGAGTTCCGCCAGTGTCACGCCTTCATCAACATACAAACCTTCAACCTGATAAAATACAGGCGAATGCGTTGCATCGGGAGTGTCTTTGCGAAAGACCCTGCCGGGAGCAATAATCCTGACCGGGGGTCTGCATGTTTCCATAACGTGTATTTGCACGGGAGAAGTATGTGTACGGAGCAGCCTGCCGTCATTTAGATAAAATGTATCTTGAAGGTCTCTTGCCGGATGGTCTTCAGGGATATTAAGTGCCTCAAAATTGTAGTAATCCGTCTCTATATCGGGTCCGGTTGCTACCTCAAATCCCATTCCATCGAACAGGGAAATAATTTCATCCAGAACTAATGTTAACGGGTGAAGCCT
>LJUD01000131.1 GCA_001304035.1 bacterium SM23_31
AATATTGACGGTAGTTTCCAGACCTGCGCTGACCCTGACATCTTTTACTTTAACCGGAGCAAAACCAATTGAACTCACCCGCAATTCATAACGCCCTACCGGGACACCGAGAATAAAAAATTCGCCCTTAAAATTTGTTGATGCGCCCAGGGGTGTATTCAGTACGTCGACATTAACGCTTGGCAAAACGTCGCCCGTAGACGCATCGGTTACGCGTCCAATAATTTTGCCGTATGTCTCCGTGCTGAAAAACCCCCGGGCTTCTTCAGCCGACCAAAGGTTTCCGATGAGAATAATTAAAACAATTGTGACAACGGTGGTATAAGATCGTTTATTGTAATAGTCCATTGATTATAACATTCTGTAAAATGAAAATTATATTAAAATGATGCAAATATTGTGCCATAAATTGCCGGTAAAGTAATATTTTTTAACCGGAAAAAACGATATAATGTGTTCGACTGATATAAAAAATAGGAGTACTGGTGTAAAATCGTATAGGCGCTGTTCCGTTTTCTGTACGGTTTGTTTTATATAAAACTTTTTTAATTCAACGAAGGTTCCCTTTTTTAATAATTAAAACCAAATTTAAGAACGGATCCGGGTTTTTTATGTTGACTTTTTGATTTTATCTTTTAATTTGTCAGACACAATTTTATCATCAACCGTATATCACTCATGGCACGCCGATTACGAACTTCCATAGGTCCCGGATTTTTTATTACCGCCGCCTTTATTGGACCCGGCACGGTTACAACCTGTACAATCGCCGGTGCGGATTTCGGTTATGTGCTTCTCTGGACACTGCTTTTCGCCGTTATAGCCACATATGTTCTTCAAGAGATGAGCGGGCGTATCGGATTAATCGGCGGTATGGGTCTCGGCGAGGCACTTTACCGTGAATTGCCCGGACGCGTGATGCGTATTATCGGGATAATAATAGTGTTGTGCGCTATCGGTATCGGCAATGCAGCCTATCAGACCGGCAATATTCTTGGCGCCACACTCGGGCTTTCATCTTTGACGGGGATTGAAGTTGTTCATGTATCCTTAATATATATAAGTCTCTGGCCTGTCATTATAGGAGTAATTTCTTTTTTACTGCTCTGGTTCGGAACGTACAAGTCGCTTGAGAAAGTGTTTACCGGATTTGTTGCTATTATGAGCCTTTGTTTTATTGTAACGGCAGTGATGATAAAACCGGATTTTATCAGTCTCATTAAAGGTATGTTTTTGCCGCGGCTGACCGAAAATAACCTATACATAGCTCTCGGACTTGTTGGCACCACTATTCCGCCGTATAATTTTTTCCTTTATGCGTCAATAATCAAGGAAAAATGGTCGGATAAAAATGACCTTAGTGCTGCGCGGCTGGACATTTTTACTGCTGTGCTTGTCGGGGGAATCATTTCAATGGCGATCGTGGTTACCGCTTCGGCGGCGTTTTTTGGTACAAATGCAAGTATTACCGGCGCCGGGGATATGGCTGTTCAGCTTGAGCCGCTGCTCGGCACCTGGGCTAAGCTGGCTATTGCAATCGGGCTTTTTGGCGCCGGCATGTCGTCTGCGATGACAGCTCCCCTTGCTGCAGGATATGCAATCTCCGGAACATTTCTTTGGAATAGCAGTCTAAAGAATACACGGTTCAGGATTATCTGGTGCTCGGTGCTGTTTATCGGTGTCTTTTTCGCTTCCATAGGATTAAAGCCTGTGCCGGCTATTATCTTTGCTCAGGTTGCGAATGGTATAATACTCCCTGTTGTAGCAATGTTTTTGTTATATATAATGAATAATAAACGTCTTCTCGGCGAACATGTAAACTCCTTACGTGCAAATGTTATAGGCGGGATAATCATTCTAATTACCATAGTTCTGGGCGCGCGGGGAATTGTGCAGCTATTTTAAGCACTGTGACCTCTTACCTTGCAATTAAAACATTTAAAAGTCCCGATACCCGGCATTTGTACATCGCCTCCTTCTATTTTTAATGCTTTTCCATGAACCAATGTATCCGCTTATTTCCGATGTGCGGATTCGATTATCCTGCCAAACGTCTGCCGGGATACATTCATCTGTTCAGCCGCACTTTCCTGGTACCACCCTTCAAGGTCTGCGAGACGAACGACTTCGAATTCATCTATTGTAAGGATAACCTGTGATAATTGTGATACCGGAATACCAGCCGGTTTGAAAAAATTATACGCAGGCTCTTTTTATACAATACGGCAGTTTCTTTGACGCGGCATGATAACAATCCTTTCGTTTTCCATATCCGATATGAGCATATGCTCATAATTTGTCAAGAAAAAATCACCATTTTTGTTTAAAACAGCGTTTGTCAACCGTTTCCTGTTCGGTTTTTTTCTTCCTGGTGATATATATACACACGTTCGCAGCCCGGACCAGCCGCAAATTAAATCCCGATTTTGTTTGCATTTGATACTTTAATTGTGAAATGATATTTTAATACACGAATTAAACGGCAGCAATTTCCGTTTCTCAGGGGTGCTCTGCACCGGAAACATTAGGGAGACAAAACATACAGTCAATTAATTAACATGGCAGGTAAGAATATTATTTTGAAATGTTCACACTGTCATACTAACTATTGAGGAAATGCTATGGAACAATTAACACAAAAGCTTGAAGAATTATTTGATGCGTTTGATACGGATGAAGCGATAGACCTTTCTGCTTATAAAGCGGAATTAACGGCGCTGTTATCCGGCTGTGCATCAGAATATGACCGGATGACCTTAAAAGTTGCAAGGCTGAAAATGGTTGAAGAGGAAAACATAGAATTACGCAGGATAATTGCGAATGACTGCCGGGCAAAATTGATTCTTTTAAATGATGCGGATGCCGGCGCAAAGGCAGAAGAAATGGTAGTTTTACCATTGGAGAAGCTGGACGCAGAGCGGGCTGCTGTCTTAAGGCGGTTTGATTCAAAGTTCAGTTTGGCCGAATCCGGTGGTGCGATAGATCCTTCTCCTCAAGACCGGGCATTGATAAATCTTCAAGCTTTTCAAAGTTGAACAGGAAATAGCGCTTTACCGGTTGAACGCTGCAGGGCTGGCAACAGGCGCATTTTTTAAAGCTGTTCTGCCGGATGAGTGGAAAAAATGAAGAGGAGGAAATATTATGCCAGCAGATCCACGTATTATTGACAATGAAGAACAGGGCATACTTGTACTGCCTTTCAATATTGAAAATGCTTCGACAACTCCCAGTTTGGACGAGAGCGATATCGGGAGTCCCGTTGCATTGACAGCTAATAATGAAATCTCCGAAGGAGCGGATGACGAAGTGTTTCTCGGCAAACTCCTTGGGATTTCTGATGACGGACAGGTTGGTTTTGTCCAGGTAAAAGGTGTATGCAGCGACCTTCCTTATTCGGGAACTGCGCCTGTAATCGGCTGGCCTGTGCAGATGTCGGGAGACGGCACGGTTGATAAAGGAGTTACCAGCGGAGTAACACGCGGATTTACTCTGAGTGTCGATACATCAGCATCAACCTGTGACGTTTTGCTCTAAATTAAGGAGGTGAAAACATGGATTTAACACATTCAAAAGACATTTCGAAAAAAATCGAGCACCTGTCCCGTTCGAGCAGCTTAGAATTATACAATGAGGCAAACGAAAAAAAGATTTCGATAAGTGCCCTTCTTGAAGAGATGGACCCGACGCCACGCGACCAGTTCGGAAAACCCGAGTGGCCTTTAGATGCATTTGAACGGCAGCTTATGCTTTTCGGTATCAGGTCGAGTGAATACAGTTCTATAACCGTTCAGGAACTTTTCGACGGCAGGGGGATGATCCTTGCGCCGGAGTGGTTCAGGCGTCAGATAATAAAAGGTATGCAGCTTTATGCTGATGCCGATGACCTGGTCGCGGTTTCTTCAAAAGTAAACGGCCCATCGTTTCAACCGCTGTATATTGCAAGTCCGTCACAAAAAGGCAAAAGTCTTGCAAAATTCGGACAGGGTGCATCCATGCCGGTTGTTACTATACTCTATCGAGACAAAACCATCAGCTTGAACGACTACGGGAGAGCGTTTGATTTCTCGTATAAGGTAATTCAGCACAGTGATTTATCCGAGCTTAAAGTCGTCTTGTGGTATGTCGGTTACAACATCCAGAATGACAAGATCGGAGCAATTTACAACCTGGTTATGAGCGGTGACGGTACTGTCGGTGCAGCAGGTTCGGTATCGGCTGGAACTGCCGGAGTTGACAATTTAATTTACGACGATCTTGTAAATCTTTTTGTTGCATTTCGTCCGTTCAAGATGACCAGAATAATTGTGAACACGGTAGTAGAGGCGAAGATATTGAAACTAACGGAATTTAAAGACCCTCAGGCAGGATTTTCATTTCAGCGGACAGGGGATGTAATGACGCCGTTGGGAGCGAAAATCGCCGTATATTCCGGCGCAAGCAGCGACTACATTGCCGCTCTCGATCACCGGTTTGCAGTAAAGAAGGGGTACAACCAGGAACTCTTGATAGAGCATGACAAAATAATCGACCGCAAGATCGAACAGGCTGCGGTTTCTCAGGAATTGGGATATAGTGTGTTTTTAGAAGATGCACGGAAATATCTCGATATGAGCTCATAGGAATGACGAATTGCGAATAGTGTATGAGTGATTGCGCGTTACAAAAAAATAACAGGAATACGGGTAATGAGCCGGGCAGCGGGAAAAATGAAAAAAACGAACACACAGAAAAACCGTGGTGTCCGGCTCCAGCCCGGGTATTAAAAATGCATAGTGCATAGTGCAAAGTGTAAAATGAATTTCGAGTTTCGTGGCACGTATTGCGGATTACGGAAATGGGTGTAAATAAATTAGGAGAAAAATTATGGCAGTTCCTTCAGGTGAATTTCGAGCAACCTCTATAGCCTTGACCGAACCGACCGACCGGACTACCGCCGGCAACGTTGTTAATGTGACTAATCCGCTGGATTTCGGTACGGCAAATAACACAAACGGCGTTGTACAGGTTGGGCCAAAGGTACTCTGGTGGAGATGTACTGATCTGGCGGGATATTCTACAATAAGCAACATGAAATTCTGGATGTCGGCAAATAGCGGTCTAAACGGAACTAATGAGTACTACTGTGATATTACGAGTACATGGACTCAGAACAAGACGGTTGCCCAGGTGTCCGGCGGAATACCCGGCGTATTACCGCAAAGCTTGCCTTCTTCAAATATTACCCGGATTGGAGGAGGAGATATAACCGGAACCGGTCATGCTGATACCAGTCAGTATATATACATTGCTTTAGCAATAGGTCCGGATGAGACTATCGGTGCAAAAGGTGGAGTTAGCGGCGGTTTTCAGGTGAGCATTAAATTCGATTATGCGTAATAACGTTAATAGTAAACCGCATAGACGCAGGAGCTTATAGTGGAACCGCTGCTTTATATGAGAAAGGTTTAATTATGGGTTGGAATGCTCGGTTATCGTCGGGTATAATTATTCGCCAGCAAGACAGTGTTGCGTTTGGGGAAGTGGATTTGCATGATATACAGGAAATGTGGCTTGATGGGCTTGAAAGGGCGTCGATTCACAGGAAATTATGTCCTGATTTTATCGAGTTTGTTCAGTTTGAAGTAGCGCAAGCTATGCAGGATGGCCCTAAAAAGATTGGCGAATTTATCGGTTGGACCAATGGTAAAGTCGAATTCATTCTCGGAATCACGAAAGAGAAGCATAACTTTCATCCGGGAAGCAGATTAAAATAAGATAATTAAAATTGCAGCGGCGGTATATTCGAGAGGGCGAAGAATTTACTCAAAAGGCAATAAAAAAATGAGTGAATAACTTTAAGCAGCATATTTCAGGCTTACACATTAAAGCTTACATTTTTCGGTTGATGGAGAAAAGTGATATGAAAATATCTTTATTTAATTATAGGCTAAAAAGTATTGTGATCGGAATAGCGGCAGTGCTAATATTCGGTCTGTCGTTGAGCAGTCGGGCGTGGGGGCAGACAAAATATTATATCGATGCCACTAACGGAAACGATAACAACAGCGGCAAATCTGCCGAAAATGCTTGGAAAACAATCGATGCCGTGAACGATTCAATGGGAATCTTCCTCTCAGGGGACAGTGTCCTATTCAAGCGCGGCGAGGTATGGAGAGAACAGCTGAATATATCCGCTTCGGAGGTATTGTTCGGGGCTTACGGCACCGGTAATAATCCCGTAATTACGGGTGCGGACACCGCTGCCAACTGGGATGAATTTTTAGGTAATATGTTTGAATCCGACACTCTTATGGGTGATGATTTTGAAAGCGGTGATATGTCTTACTGGACATCGGCTGCAGATAGTTCGCTGGCGAAAGCAGAAGCTTCTAAATTCGGCAGTTACGGTTTAAGCCATAATATTCAATCAATTGCCGAGAAATTAACTTATAAGGCATTTACCGAGCACGATACTACGTATACGAGTTTCTTTTTTAAAATAAGGACCGAGGCTCCCGACAGTTTCACAATGGCTGACGGTGATAATTTTGTAGTATCCAATATGAGGAATCAGGATGCTTCGGGGAATGATTGGCGTTTGCGGCTGCGTAGAAGTGGAAGTGATTATCAAATAGCGTTATATAGACCCTTTGATATAGTTGGAAACTGGGTAACGGTAAACCGGGGGCAGTGGTATTGGATTAAGGTTAAATGGATTTCAATTGCCGCAGGTTCCTGTGAATGGTGGATCGACGGCGTAAGTAAAGGCAATTACAGCGGCGATTTGAGCGGAAAAACTTCGGGAAGGTTTTATGTTATAAAAACTGAAGGATTGGGTGCGGGAACTTCTGGAAAACTTTATTTTGATCAGGTTCAGGTTACTTTATCAAACCATAATGAACCAACCTCCGGGGGAGGTGCCAATTTATGGAGTATTAATTGGAATTCGAGACCCATTGCCGTCTTTTTTGAATTGAAAGATAGTACGACGGCATGGGGCGATAGTTCCATGACGGATAATCCTGATACGGAGTATGAATGGAAATGGGATTCGCAAACCGATAAGTTGATAATATATTCCGAGACGGACCCGGATACTACCTATCAATCGGTAGAGGCAACGACACGCAATTATGGGATTAGAACCAATGCCAATGTTAACAATATTACGATAGAAAATTTGGAAATTAAATATGCCGAAACAGCCGGAATACAGCTTGCCGACAGTTGTGTTCACTGGACAATTCAGAATAATAAGATACATCACATTGGAGATGAATTAAATGAAGAGGGCAGTGCAATATTGTCGAATGATGCCGACAGTTCTAAAATAAGCGATAATATCGTTTACGAGGCGGGAAGGCACGGTATATTCATTGATGCGAATGATTGTAAGATAACCGATTATATTATAGAAAATAACACTGTTTACAATTGTTATCATAATAGTATAGACTTACATAGTACTTCTAATATTATCGACGGCATTTTCATTAGGTATAACACGGTTTATTATACGAACGACGCACCAATTCATGCCGTTAACGGAATATTTTTACAAGGGTACAGTGGTTCCCATCTTAGTAACGCGAAGGTTTATTATAATGTTATATTTAATATGCCGAGTGCCGGAATCAACGTAGGACAGTACACTAACCGCATTTATTTGTATAACAATACAGTTTATCATACTCGCAATAACGGCTATACGTCCGAATGTATCTTCAAGCATATGAATGCCGATACTCTAATTATGAAAAATAATATTTTTGTTAATAACGTAAAGTTTGCGCTTTATATACAGGATACTATTTTGTTACTCGTTTGTTACTCATATTTTAAAACCATAAAAAATAGGATAAAAAAATGAATGTAACTCTACGCAAAAGAAAACTTTCCCGAAACAGGTATAGCTTATACCTTGACATATATTATCACGGAAAAAGGTATTATGAATTTCTAAAATTGTATCTCGGCAAGGATAATGTTTCTAACAAAGAAACTCTTAGGCTTGCGGAAAATATCCGGGCTAAGAGACAGCTTGAGATTCAAAATAACGAATACGGCTTTATACCAAGCTTTAAGAGAAATCTAAATTTCGTGGATTACTTCAAAAAAATTGCAGACAATAAAAAGCATTTAAGATATTATAAAGCAACCTTAAATTTGTTGGAACAAAAAGTAAATGGACATGTGAAAATTTCAAACATTGACGAAAAATTTCTTACAGATTTCCAATCTTATTTATTGGAAAATACATCCTCCCCTAATACGGCTCATTCATATTTCAGCACTATAGTTGCGGTGTTAAACAATGCTGTTAGGGATAAAATCATATTCACAAATCCGGCAAATAACATTCCACGACCAAAGAAGCAAGACGTTGAACGAACATTTTTAACTTTATCAGAAATTCAGGCACTGAGCGTTACACCGTGTAAAAATTCACAGATTAAAAGGGCGTTTCTTTTTGCTTGCTATACCGGGCTAAGATTGTCGGATGCCAAAAAATTGCAATGGGAAAATATTAAAGGAAATAGAATTGAATTCAGGCAAAAGAAAACCAATA
>LJUD01000132.1 GCA_001304035.1 bacterium SM23_31
TATTGCGTATATTGTATAACCGGTTTTTGAGTGGATAAAAAGTAAAATATTTATTAGAAAGTAGATACATTCGCAGGTTAATATGGCAAAAATATTATGTACTATCAGCCCTCAGTCCATCGGTCTTGCAGGTATGGATATGGCTCGTATTAACGGGTCGTTCGGAACATTTGAGGAGATTGCGGAACTTGCAAAAAGCGTTGATACACCGGTACTGCTGGATATTCCGCGGAAGCGTAAAAAGAAGCGGACAAACAATTATTCGGACAAGGAACTGGTGCAGTTCGCTGTCAAAAACAAGATCGGTTACATCGGCGTTTCCTACGTGCGCCAGGCTTCCGACATCTGGGAAATCAGGGAATTTGCAGCGCCGGCATCTGTCCGCATTATTGCAAAAGTAGAGACAGAAGACGCACTTCACAACCTTGAGAGCATTATTAATGCCTCCGACGGTATTATGATAGACCGAGGCGACCTCGCCGCTGAGATCGGTATAGAAAACCTGCCGCGGTATCAGAAAAAAATTATAGCAAAATGCAATCAGTCAGCAAAGCCTGTTATTGTTGCGACAGAAATGCTCATGTCGATGGTTAAAAATACCGAGCCCACGAAAGCGGAAATACTGGATATTGCAAATGCCATCGCAGACGGGGCTGATTATGTCATGTTGTCCGAAGAAACAGCAGTAGGTAAACATCCCGAACACGCTATTGCCGTGCTTAAAAAGGTAATTGACAAGATAGAACATAAGTACAAAGTTTTAATACTTGCTGCGGGAAGCGGCGCCGGTCTGGGCAGTCTTACCGCTGAAAAGCCTACATGTCTGGTCGACATCGGCGGACAGACAATTCTTGAGCACCAGCTTGAGAATTTAAAAGCCTGCGGTATAAACGAAGAAGACATCGTTGTCGCAACGGGTAAAGCTGAGGAGAAAGTCAGAGAATATCTAAGAGGAACCGATATTCAATGTGCATTTAATCCGTGGTGGGAAAACAGTAATATATTAACCACTGTCTGGCTTGCCAGGGAGCACATCAAACAGGGCTGCGTAATTCTATACGGGGACATTATATTCGACCGGCGAATTTTAAAAGACCTTCTTCAGCGGGAAGAGGATATCGTACTGTGTGTCGACCGGAATCCCGGAGACGAAGAATCTGAAAAAGTCGTTGCCGGCGAGGGTCTAATGAAATTGTCCTCAGATTATGACAGCCTTCCATTTCCCAAACATAAATGCATTTCCCGTGAAGAGGCTTTCGGCGAGTTTATAGGATTAGCGAAGTTTTCCCGCTATGGAAGCCTGCAATTAATTCAGGAAATGGATAAGATCATTCATACGTATGATTTCAAAGCATTTTTGGTATATGCTTTTGAAAAACTGGTGCATAAAGGCTTTCCGTGCCATATTCTGGACATAGGTGACCGTCTCTGGAACGACAACGATAACCTTGATGATATAAACCGGACCCGCGGAATTATCTTCCCCAAAATTAAAATGCAGGAAATCAACGGGAAAGATTGAAATGGCGAATGCCGAATGCCGAATTGTGAGTTATTAACCGGCAGCCGTAAATTTTATTAAAATACTTCGTACTTCGCACTTTGATATTTGAATCATGAACGCGCTTATTCTAAGACCCGACCATATTGGTGATATGCTGTTAACCACGCCGTTTCTATCAGCTTTGAGGAAGGCTTTTCCCGAATGGAACATAACGGTTTTATGCGGAACTTGGGCGTTCCCTGTCTTAGAAAACAACCCGAATTATAACGATATTGTGTTATGCAATTATCCATGGCTGGCGCGGGGCGTCAAGGCGTCGTGGAAAACATTTTTTTCTACCATTGTTGACCTGAGACAAAAAAAGTTTCATAAAATACCATACCGTACCGGCTGCCACATAGCCGATTTGTATCTTGATTTTATTAAGGCGCAGGGTGTACAGCCCGAACATTACGGGCTCGAGCTTTTTCTGAACGATGATGAAATCAGTGAGTTTCGCCGCAAAGTGGAACTTCCCGAGCGGTACGTTGTTCTTGCGCCGGGCGCCGGCTATCCGGAAAAATTGTGGTCACGGTCACGGTGGGCGGAGACTGCCGGTTTTATTGCAGGAGAATTGAATTTCCCCGTAGTGTTTACCGGCAGCGCCGGAGAGTGCGCTATGGTAAAAAATATTATCGATAAAATGCAGGAGAACGCACTTGATTTAACCGGGCGGCTGTCAATTCGGGAGGCAGGAATACTCGTTAAAAATGCGCAGTTTTTGGTATCGGTTGATACTGCGGCAATGCACATTGCTTCGGCAGTTCGGACGCCCGTTATTGCCCTGTTCGGTCCGACGAATCCGGTACATTGGGGACCTTATCCCAATGGGCGCGCCAACCGCGTATTAAGCAAGATAACCGAATTTAAATTAGGGCGGGGCTCGACCAACAGAGCCGGCGGCATGGAACTTATAACCGTGGAAGACGTGAAATCCGCAGTGTATTCGGTTTGTGAGGCTGAAAAAATAAATGTCTGATAATTTTATACAATTTCACCGCGCATGGATCGGTGATGAAGAAGAACAGGAAGTTCTTGCGGCGCTGCGTTCAGGCTGGCTGACCACGGGAGAGCGCACACGTAAATTTGAAGCCGAGTTCGCCCGGTATGCAGGTGCGCGGTATGCCGTAGGTTTGAATTCATGCACTGCGGGGCTGTTCCTGAGTCTGAAAGCTTTTGGAATTGGAAAGGGAGACGAGGTAATAACTACTCCGATGACCTTCGCCGCAACTGCGAATGTAATACTGCACGCCGGTGCGAAACCCGTATTTGTCGATATAAATCCCGATGACTTGAATATAAATACCGCAAAGATCGAGGAAGCCGTTACACCCGGAACACGAGCCGTAATGCCGGTGCACTTTCGGGGAGTGCCATGTAATATGGATGTAATTTTATCAATTGCGGAAAAGCACAACCTGATAGTAATCGAAGATGCGGCACACGCGATTGAGAGCGTATATAAGAACCGTAAAACCGGTTCAATCGGTAATACAACCTGTTTCAGTTTTTATCCGAATAAAAACATAACGACCGGCGAAGGGGGCATGGTTACAACCGATAACGAGGGAATTGCGTCAAAGATTCGCATATTGAGCAATCACGGATTAAGCCGTGATGCATTGATGCGATACATGCCGTCCGGTCAGCCTTTATACGAAGTTCTCGAGCCGGGTTACAAATTTAACATGTTTGACCTGCAGGCAGCATTGGGATTACATCAACTGAGCAAAATCGAGACATTCTGGAAGCGGAGAAGACAGATAACACATAAATACAATACGGCTTTTGAAAAACTGCCCCATTTTACCGTTCCGGCGGACGTGAATGAGGGTAAGAATGCTTATCACCTGTATGTACTGCTTCTCAACCGGGATACACTCGGGATAGACCGTGACCAACTGCTCACAGAACTAAAAAAAGCCGGAATAGGCAGCAGCGTTCACTTCAAAGCCCTCCACCTTCACAAATATTATAGGGAAACGTTCGGTTTGGTTCCGGAGGATTTCCCGGTTGCAACAGATGTTAGCGGGAGAATCTTCAGCCTCCCACTTTATCCTCGTTTGACTGATGAGGAAGTGGAGCGGGTTATAAGTACAGTTATGAAAATTTTGCAGAAGCATGCAAAATGAGCGCCACAAACGACACAATGAAGCAAATTTCTGAATACGATCAGGGCCGGATTGAGAAAATCCTCATTATCGGCGCAATCGGAATCGGTAATCTCCTTCTTTTTTCCGGTACACTGCGCCGAATTCGCAGGCATTTTGCGTCGGCACATATTACGATTATTGTTTTAAAAGAGGGTTTTAAGGCGCTTTATGAAAACGATCCGTCAGTCGACGAAGTACTTGTGCTCGATGTTGATAAAGTGAAAACGTTCCGGCAGAAAATCGTATTTATCTGGAAAATGCGAAAGTCGCGTTATCAACTCTGCATTACCACTTTTCCGGCTAACAGGATCGAGTACAACCTGCTGGCATTTTTCTCCGGAGCAAAGCGGCGGGTCGCACATAAATACGCAGCAAAAAAACTAAGATCCCTTTCATTCCTGCAAAATGTGCGTATTCCTGTCGAGCCGGAACTGCATGACCTTGAACAGAATCTCAACCTGCTTAAAGCCTTTGGGATTACTCCTGATGATGAAGACCATAGATTATTCTTGAACATTCCGGAACAGGCACATGATAATGCCCGGCAGTATATGAAAGAAAACGACCTGTATGATAAGCAGCTCATCGGGATGCATCCCGGTTCAAGCGTTGAACGGGGCATGATCCTTAAGCGCTGGCCTTCAGTATATTTTGCCGAATTATGCGACTGGTTAACAGAAACCATTGATGCCTGCATACTCCTCTTCGGGGGGAAAGAAGAAGAGCGTCTGCGTGAGGAAATAGCAGTAAAAACCCGGCATAAATCCTTAATAGTAACCGGTCTGGATTTACTAAGCACCGCTTCATTGATCGGCAAATGTGCACTTTTCGTATCAAATGATTCCGGGTTGATGCATATTGCCGCAGCGATGGGCGTCCAGACTATTGCAATATTCGGACCGACCGACCCGGGACGTACCGCTCCATACGGACAGGAGCATCGGGTTATCAGAACCGGCACCGAATGCAGTCCATGCTGGTCTATTAATAATCTCGGTGTCGGAACGGTCAGGTGTATTCACCCTGAAAATATATGCTTGACAGAACTGCCGGTGGAAATGGTGAAAGAAGTTATATCATCCAAGCTTAGTACGGTCATACAAAAAAGTAAAATAAATATCTCGCAAAGCCGTAAAGAACGCAAAGAATAATAATTCAATTTTTAAAAGTTTTTCAGCGTTCTTCATAATAACTCGGGGTAAACCGGCGTCAAAAATCAAAATTAAAAACACAGGACTTGCATTATCATGATAAAGGCACGTTGGTTTTATACTTATAAAGGCACATTTAAAGGGCTGCTGTTTGTTATTGCGATGTTAATTATCGCGGCGCAGGTATGGTATACGCAGTCAATTGTGAAGCAGCTGCGCGAAGATCAGCGTGAAATCGTTGAAATGAGCGCAAGTATGTATTCATTTGTTGCTGAAAGTGATTCTACCGCAGATTATAATATGCTGCTGGATAAAGTTATTAAAAGAATAAATATTCCCGTTATTCTTACTACCCCTGACGGAGAACCGCAGGCACATGAAATAAAGGGAATCAGTGAGACGATATTGCCTTTTTTGCCGGAAACGGTTGAAAAACTTAAAAATATAATGGCGGCGATGGATAAAGAGAATCCGCCGATTCCCATAATGTATGAATCCATGGTATTGAATTATTTACATTATAGCGATTCGGAAATGATAAGACTCCTGAACTGGCTGCCATTTATTGAGATAAGCATGGTAGGATTATTCATTTTATTAGGATTTATCGGTTTCAATAGTATTCGCAAAAGCGAACAGCGGTTTATATGGGTAGGTATTGCAAAAGAAACCGCACACCAGCTCGGAACCCCGATCTCTTCTTTGATAGGCTGGATAGAAATGTTAAAGGAATCGGAACAACCGGACAAAACCGTTGAAATTATCAAGGAGATGGACAGCGACACAAGCCGGCTTACAAAGGTTGCCCAGCGATTTTCGCAAATAGGTGCCGATTCGGAATTAGCAAATCATGATATTGTTCTTGTTCTTAAAGAGGTAGCACAATACTTTCGAAAACGGCTGCCGCAATTGGACAAATCGGTTACTATACACGAAGAATACCCTGAAGAAGCGTCATGCCAGATCAATCGCGACCTTTTTGAATGGGCAATAGAGAATTTAATTAAAAACGGATTGGATGCAATTGAAAATGGACCCGGCAAAATAACCATTAAATTTCAAAAACAGAGCAATGGCAGATGGTACACCGTTGATATATCGGATACAGGTAAAGGAATGACAAAACAACAGCAAAAACAAATTTTCAAGCCCGGTTTCACCACAAAAATGAGGGGATGGGGTCTCGGATTGAATCTTTCGAAGCGGATTATCGAGGATTATCATAAAGGCAGACTGCTGCTAAAGAGTACAAAACTCAATGAAGGAACGACAATGCGTATAATGTTAAAGAGGAGTACATAGGGCAGCGGCTGAAATTCGGAATAATTAAGACGTCAAATCTTTATATTTAAAACTTTTTTTATTATATTAGGAGTAATGGAAACAGGTATGAGTGGTCGAACGGTTGCTCGCCTCTAAATACCTAATAAAAACGACAGTATCACTTAAAACAACAAAATTACGCTGCATTTCTTACTGCTTTACAGTTTATATGCCGTTTTTGGCATATTATAATTACAATTTAGTTACCGGTCTGCATTTGCAGGAAACAAAAACGTACTTTTAAGTGTATAATAATAAAAGGTAAGCCGTTTTTGAATATAATATTTATTTTTGACCGGTATCGTATTAATCTTTTGAATACTGCAACGGTTGGTTTGTATTATTAAGCAGAAGAAACCGCAGCGACTGGAGTTGTATTGACCGTCGACGAGCGGCTTCTAATAGAAAAAGCAAAAAACGGCGACAGAAACGCCTTTGACCGATTAACGGAATTATACATAGAAAAGGCGTATTCAATAGCATTCAGGTATACCGGTAATGAAGGTGATGCCCGCGATATAGTTCAGGAAGTATTTTATAAAGTATATATCAACCTTCACCGTTATAATCCGAAATTTCCGTTTTCGGCTTGGTTCTTTCGCATATTAGTCAACAGCAGCATAAATTATGCAAAGCGTCAACGGCGCAAAAGGTTTATTTTTCAGGATGGGAATCCAAAGTCGGACGTAAATCCGGTAGATGTGACAGTAGACACAGAAAATAATCCTGAAAAAAAGTATATTAACAAGGAGGTCTATCAGCTTTTACAGCGCGGATTGGAACTGTTGCCTGAAAAACAGCGTTCAGCAATTATCTTGTTTGATTTTGAAGGTTTTTCACAGCAGGAGGTTGCGGTCATACTGAAATGTCCGCAAGGGTCGGTCATGTCCAGACTCTTTTACGGAAGAAGAAAGCTTAGAAAATTTTTAGAAAAATATCTTTAAATATAATCGGTTTTATATTGTATATAAAGGGCGAGTTCCTGAGAATATCGGGAGGAAACAAAAAATGAAGTGTAAATACGCATTAAAGAAAATGTATTCGGAATCGATATCCGTGAGGATGAAACAGGAAATTGACGAGCATATCGCGGGATGTTCCTACTGTCAGAGTGAAATAGAATCCAGCGAGAACTTAGGCGAATTGATAAGAGTGCAGCGATTGAATCCGCCTGCAGTGCAAAACAGGTCTGCATTACTGCACGAAATACGCCTGCACCGCGAAAAACGTCAAAAAAATTGGCGCCGCCGTATTTCAGACCTTTTACCGCTTGAACCGGCATACCGGCGCGTGGTTTTCCTCGGAGCAGCCTGCTGCGTACTGTTATGCGCATTCCTGCTTGTCTCAATTCATGTCATAGACGAAGATACTATGACAGCAAATAATGATAACGATGATATTGAATACTACTTGCAGGAACATGCATTAACCAAGGAAACAGACCTTTTCGGGCAAGGTGCATTTTCACGTACATTTATAAGTCTCAGCTATTCAGAATCAAAGATCAAATATCCAAACTACAACAATTGACTTCAGGAGTTCGAAATCCTGATATAGACATGAAGAATAATTTCATTATATTTCAATCCCGAATACTCGTTGCGATTTTGACCTCGTTATTCGGGCTTTTTTTATATGCAGATACATTTGCTCAGAATGCTAACAGTCAGCAAGATAGGATCAACGAACTGCTTTATAAAATTGCATTGGCACGGGATTCTATTTCTTACGAGGCATTAACCACGTACGAATTCTTTACAAAAGACGGTATAAGAAGAGAACAGGAAAAATCGATCATACTGGGTTCCAATAGAGGCTGGTGGCAGACTATAATACCTGAAGAAAGCAAGAACAGAGTTGTTATATTACGCGACAATGTATATTATATCGTATATTTAGATAAAGATTCCGTAGGTGTACGACTACAAAGCTCCAGAGGCGGCATTATTAAAGTTGAAAATATAGCGCTATTAAAGAAAAATTATTATGTAGAATTTTTGCCGGAAGAAAAAATACAAAATTATCTCGCCGACGTCGTAAAGATTTCACCGAGGAACAAAGACCGTTCCCGGATTAAAATCTGGGTGGATAAAAAAACCGGGTTCTTTTTTAGATTCGAAAAGTATGACAAAGATAATAATAAAGTATTTCAGCGGTTCAGGGAAAACGTTGTTTTCAATCCGAATGCGGATGAGAGCATTTTTAATGTTGAATATTCCGGGGCTATCCCCATAGAACCGAAAAGGAAAACTTATAAAAGCATTCTCGAAGTTGCCCAGGAACTGAACATCCCATTAGTTACTCCGCAATTTCCCCCTTCAGGATTCGTATTAAGTGAAATATCCGTATATCGTGGAGAACAACCTGTAGTACAGCTTTATTATGCGGACGGGCTTTGGTCCTTTTCATTGTTTCAAAGAAAGGACAAAAGAAAAGAAAGAGAAATAGAAATAGGAGAAGACCGGAATGGCAGGATTACATGGATAAGCGCCGTTAAAGACAATATATTTTACTGGTATGTCGGCGATTTAGAAGATGTCGACCGAGATACTATTATTAAATCTTTCAAATCTATTAAATTATTTGATAAAACCAAACTGTCTAAAACCGAACAAATTATTAAAAAATATTATTGATCCGTATTAATAGAAAAATTAATGAGATTTTAAACTGAAAGTTAATAATCCATATTTGATTACTATATCCTTTTACACCTCTTCGATACTCATATAAAGAATTATCACTGCCTCGTCAATTTCATCTTCGTAAGAAAAGATTTTTAAAACCTTTTTCTTTTTTGTATCTTATATATATTTATCAGCCATTACCGCCAATATATAACGGTTTAAAAATTTTGTGCATTGACGTATAAATGAACCTTTGGAGAAAATAATAGTTTAATAATGGGACGCTTATTGTTCAAATATTTTAAAATCAAAATTCTACAGCACGTATTGTAATTATTTGGTGGGATCGTATCGATGTATATTATATGGCGCTACATACTGCGCTCGTTTTTTGGCCCGTTCGTATTTGCCATGGCGGTGATCATCTTCCTTTTCATGACAAATTATTTCATAAAAGAGATACCCCAGCTTTTAAGCAAAGATGTTTCTGTTCCGGTAATAGTTGAATTAATAACGGTAAATATGGCATGGATAGTTGCGCTTGCTATTCCGATGTCGGTTCTTGTAGCAACACTCATGTTATTTGGTCGTATGTCGGCGGATAACGAGATAACCGCAATGAAGGCGAGCGGCTACGGTATGCATCAGGTGATGCTGCCGATGCTGGTTCTGGCAATGTTTATCACTTACGGAGATTACCGGTTTACCGATGATATTCT
>LJUD01000133.1 GCA_001304035.1 bacterium SM23_31
TGACGCGAAATTTGCCCCGCTTGAAAATCAGTCTTCAGTTTTACCGCACTCTGCTGCCCGAACAAAGAAGACGGCAGCGATAACAGTATTAAGAACAAAATATTTCGTAAATATAACCAATTCATGGGAATAATCCTGCTTAGTAATTGCAAATTATAATGATAAAATCCTAACCGCAAAGACGCAAAGAAGGTGCAGAGGGCGCAAAGTCTTTACTCGGTTAATTTATTAACTAATCTCTTAATTCCATCTTTTAAAATAGCTACATTAAAATTAATAAGAAGACTAAGTCTGCAATTAGTAAGTTTTAAATAGGTTAACATTTGCGCTATATGCACGTCATTAATCAGTTCAACGGATTTAATTTCTACAATTACTTTATGTTCAACGAGTAGATCAATCCGATAACCAATATCACATTTAACATCTTTATAAACTAGCGGAAGGCTAACCTGTCTTTGTACATTAAGTCCTCTTAAACCTAATTCTCTCTCGAGACTCATTTCATATGATGATTCCAGAAGCCCCGGTCCTAACAATTTATGAACTTCTATTGCAGCACCTATGATTTTTCCCGATATTTCATTTTCAGTCATCATTGAATCTCTGTGTCCTCTGCGCCTTCTTTGCGTTCTTTGCGGTTAATATTATTTTTTTTTAAACTCCAGCGTCAGGGGCACACCGGAGAAACCGAACCATTCGCGAATGTTTCTCTCGAGGTATCTCCTGTACTGTTCAGGTATACCATCGGGATGATTAGTAAAAAACGTGAACACCGGCGGAGCCTATTTCGTTTGCGTACAATATTTAACGGTAACCTGTTTCCCGCGGTGCGACGCCGGGTGATGGCGCTCAATAGATTCCTGAAGCATTGTGTTCAACCGGTTCGTCTCGACATTCTTGCTCCATTCATCATACACCCGCTGGCATATATCAAGCATCTTGAATACACGTATCTTTATTTTTGCCGATGTGGAAATAATTTCAATGTAATTGGAATTTCCGAGCTTTTCCCGGACCCGCCGTTCTGTTTCAATATACGTTTTATCGTCTTTATTAACAAGGTCCCATTTATTTAAAACAAGTACAACTCCCCGCTTTGCCCGGATAGCCATGTCTATTATCTTTAAATCCTGATGTTGAACTCCTTCCCGGACGTCGACAATGATAACTGCTACCCGGCATTGCTCAAGACTCCGGACAGCTCGCAGAGTGCTGTAGTATTCAATATTTTCGTGTACTTTTTTCCGTTTTCTGAGCCCCGCAGTATCAATCAAACGGTATAACCGCCCGCTGCGTTCAATAAATGAATCAACCGAATCTCTTGTTGTGCCGGGGATATCCGTTACCAGCATTTTATCTTTGCCGAGAAGAGCGTTTACGATAGACGATTTGCCTACATTCGGTTTGCCGAGAATTGCAACCGGTATGGAGTCATCTTCCTCCTGCGTTATCCCGGTTTCAGGCAGCCGTGCAATAACTTCGTCCAGCAGGTCGCCCACTCGCCGTCCGTGCATTGCGGAAACCGGGTGGGGTTCACCTAATCCCAACCCTATAAATATTCCTGCTTCTCCCTCTAAATGAAATGAGTCAACCTTATTAGCCACAACAATTGCCGGTTTCCGGTTCTTGAGGAGCGTTTTTCCCATAACCTGGTCGATGTCGGTGATTCCGGTACGTACATCGGTCATAAGCAGAACGAGGTCTGCCTCATTTATTGCTTCTTCGACCTGGAATCGAATACCTCTGTCGATGTCATCTTTAAAATGCACCATATATCCGCCGGTGTCGACTATTATAAACGGTTTTCCACACCATTCGGTGTGTTCATAATGCCTGTCCCGTGTAACACCGGACTCCGCATCGACTATTGCATCCCGCCTGCGGATGATCCTGTTAAAAAGCGTCGACTTTCCTACGTTGGGTCTGCCGACAATTGCTACAATAGGAGTAGACATAAGAATTACGAGTTACGAATGTCGAGTTACGAATGTCGAGTTACGAATGTCGAGTTACGAATGTCGAGTTACGGTTAATAATCAATAGTTGTAATTTATATTTAGTCATTCATTTTTTTTCTTGCCGTCTTTTTTGAGGCAACAATTATAGAAACTAATTGATCGGATTCATTTTTCAGGCGTTGAAATTCATCATTGTTATTCAACCCCAATTCTTCAAGCAATTCCATCCAATAAAGTGATTCATCAGCTTCCTCTTCTACGATGGATAATTTTGAAATAAAATCCTTATTCGATTTTGCCCGACATGCTGAACGGTAATTAGCGCCAACTGATGTAGAACATTTTATTAGTTGCTTGCTAATAATAAAGAATTCCTCTTTTTTAGGCAACGACGAACAGAATCGAATTACATCTAATGCGAATTTCTTTGTTCTTCCTTTTAAGTCCTGCATCTTAAAAAATCCTTTTATACACATTATTTGTGCTTAAACATTCGTAGTTCGCACTTCGACATTCGTTATTCGACTCATTTCATTTTGAGTCATCATCGAATCTCTGTGTCCTCTGCGCCTTCTTTGCGTTTTTGCGGTTAATTATGTTTTTTTCATACTTCGACATTCGGCATTCGCCACCGCTTTTCGCACCTCTTCAAAATCCCCTTTATACTGCATCAACCGCCTGCCGGTTTTCCGCATCATACTATCCAGCGTTTCATCATCAAGCGTCAAGCCGTCAAAATTCAGGCAGTTCGGCGGCAGGAGGAATAGATCACTCTCGCCGTCGTCTTCATTGATAGCGCGGATAAAGTCGCTCCCGCTTAACAATCCACTTACGTCGATCGAGGGACCATAAAACTCGTTTACAATGCCGGTTATCTTAACGGTAATGCTTTCAGCCTGCTCAAGAAAAGGGACAAGATGCTCGACCAGAACAGGATATGCCAGCGTCCCGGTCAGGATATGCACGCGTTTCGGTGAAGGCAGCGGACGTTTAAAAACAGATTTTTGCCTTTTGATATCTTTTAGAAACAGCCGGGTCAATCCCACACCGTTTTCGAGCTGGAAAAAATCATCATAATATTTTAAAGAGGGCAGGCGGCGTCCGGCTTTAAAATACCATTCATCGGAAAGATACACAAAACGCTCACCGTATTGCCGGACATATTCTCTTTGAACTTTATGTATTTCCGGAATAAGCTTTTCCGCATATTCCTTCGTGACCGGCTGAAACTGCACCAATCCCTTTCGGTGTTTTGTTAATCCCACTGGAATAACGGCAATCGACCTTACTCCCGGGTACAATTTTTCAAGCCCATGAATCGTGTCATGCAAAATGTCTTTATCATTTATTCCGGGGCATAAAACAATCTGCGTATGAAGCTCGATATTATTTTCGACAAGAAAGCGCATCTTTTCGAGGAGCTTATCATCCCGTTTTATCCCGAATAAAAAGTTTCTCACTTCCCGGTCAAGGGCATGCACAGATATATACAGCGGACTCAAGCGCTGGGCGACGATGCGCTGTAAATCTTTCCTGCCGGTATTGTTCAGCGTAAAGTAGCTCCCGTGCAAGAATGAAAGACGGTAGTCCTCGTCATGAAAATAGAGTGTCTTTCTGAGTCCTTCGGGATTCTGGTCTATGAAACAAAAAGGGCACTTACTGCCGCAGTGCCGGTACCGGATTTCCTCAAAAACAACACCCAGGTCCTCATTTTCATCCTTTTTAATATCAAATTCAAGCACTCCGCCGCTGCGTTCAACACGAAGGTGTATAAACGGTTCAAAGATATTCATCTGATAGTCTATTACGTCGCGAACGGGAGTTTCGTTTATGCTGATTACTTCATCTCCTTTCTGCAGCCCTATCACATTCCCAATCCCGCCTGTATCTATGGATTTAATATACATAAATTTATCACAACTTTCAGCTAATTAACAGAAATCGAGGTTTTAATAAAAAATATTGGCAAATTAATCAATCCATCAATTACGAAACGGTAATAGTAACTTAGTAAATATAAAAGATAAATCTATTTAAACTTATTAAGTTACATAATGCTTCAAATTAATACAAGGAAAAAAGCATGTATCTGTTTTTGTTCAATTTTGCTTCCATAATTAAGATATCAATGGAAAGTCAAAATTACAATCCAAACAAATTTTACATTTTTTAATCCATTCAATAATTTCCTCAGTTTTTCGTTTTTCTTTCTACAAATCTTTTTAGTTTACATTCGTTGTACCGATTTTTTATAATTTATGATGCTTTGGGAATTAATCAACACTTTCTTGTGTTATCATTTATATTGCATTTCAAGGAAAATTTGATTACAATTAAAATACATTGGGAAATATATAAAAATATGGAATCTTTTTTTGTCCGAAAAGAGTATTATAATATATTGAAAATCAAAAAGGGAGTATTTTGTGGTGAAATATAAAATTATTTTAACGTGGCTGGTTTTACTGATGTCAATAAACAGTGTCTTCGCTCAGGATAAACCGGCTGGCAGTGTAGAAAAAAAACAGCGAAACCGCCAGTATGATTTATTTCTTAATTTCTCCGACAGGGGTACCGGTATAGGATTGAAACTGTTTTATGATCTGGAAAACAAGGACAGTAAACTCGGTTTTGGAGTTATGATAACCGGTGTACGCAGTAAAAGCGAATATATTTATTATGATATATATAATCCTTTTTACCCCTATCGCAAGGTCGGCAGTAATTTCTTTACTATGATTATACCGTTTACGGTTAGTTTAAAAAAGCCCGTATTACGTGAAGAAATATCATCAGATTTCAGACCGTTTATTATTGGCGAAGCCGGTCCTGTTTACGGTATTGCATTTCCCAAGGGTTACGGCCTTTCTAAAAACCTCAGCCTGGGTAAAGGTCAGGTTACTCTTGGAATATTTACCGGATTCGGTATCGAATTTGGAAATGAACAGGACCGCGTGTACGGTATAACGCTTGGCTTTCATTATATATGGTTTCCCGATATACTCGGTGAAAGACAGGATTATCCGGGATTTGATATACGATTTAACTTTATAAGTAATTGATATTCTTCACTGATTTGTGTAGTAGACATATATTGCAGAAGTTGAATTTTATTATCCTCCCCCTTCATGGAGGAGGGTTAGAGTAGGGTGAAGAAATTGAGAGAAATGGGGACATAATATCACTCTTCTTTTAGCAAAAGCCGCTGCTGCGCTCAAATTTCCTCCCATCCCGCTAAGCGGGAGGGAAAACGGATATATACAAAGAACCGGTTTATACCCACACTGAAACGGAAAGAAATGTAATTGATAATTACCAAATAAATTAGATACTCAGTTTTATTATGCTGCGCATTTTCATAGTAACAGCGTATATTCATTAACATATAGTATAAAAACGTCAGCCTGAGGTCAGATAAGGCATGAAAGAAAAGATTACGAAACGATCCACCGATTTCTCACGCTGGTATACGGATGTAATTCTGCAAGCCGAACTGGCGGATTACTCCCCGGTTAAAGGCTGCATGGTAATTCGCCCCAACGGTTATGCTGTATGGGAGAAAATGCAGTCGATATTAGACAGGATGTTCAAAGAAACAGGGCATCAAAACGCCTATTTCCCGCTTTTTATTCCGGAAAGCTTTTTGAAGAAAGAGGCGGACCATGTTGAAGGATTCGCACCGGAATGCGCAGTGGTTACCTACGGAGGCGGGAAAAAGTTAGATGAAAACCTCTATGTCCGCCCCACATCAGAGACAATAATGTATGCCATGTATGCAAAGTGGATACATTCCTACCGGGATTTGCCTCTGCTTATCAACCAGTGGGCGAACGTTGTGCGCTGGGAACTGCGAACGCGTCTTTTTCTCCGTACAACCGAATTTCTCTGGCAGGAAGGTCATACAGCACACGCCACGTATGACGAAGCCGAAGAAGAAACATTGAAAATCCTCGAAATTTATACGGAATTCTATGAAAAATACATGGCAGTACCCGTTCTCAGAGGATTAAAAACGGAAAGCGAAAAGTTTGCCGGTGCGCTTCGAACGTATTGTGTTGAAGCAATGATGGGTGATAAAAAAGCCCTTCAAGGCGGCACCTCTCACAACCTTGGGCAAAACTTTTCAAAAGTTTTTGATGTTAAATTTCAGACCCGGGAAGGGAAAATTGATTACGTGTGGCAGACAAGCTGGGGTGTCAGCACACGGTTAATCGGCGCACTTGTAATGGTGCACGGAGATGATAACGGTCTGTGTTTACCTCCAAAAATGGCATCCAATCAGGCTGTTGTGATTCCTATCTGGAGAGAAGAGGATGAGAAACCGTCTGTTCTCGAGGTTGCAAACCGCCTGGTACGTAACCTGAACAAAAAAGTCTCCGTTAAACTTGACGACCGGGAACACTACACTCCGGGATGGAAATTTTACGAATGGGAACTCAAGGGAATCCCTTTAAGAATTGAACTTGGTCCCAAGGATATCGAAAAGGAAAGCGTATTGTTTGCCCGCAGAGATACCCGTGATAAATTTCAAGTAAGCTGGGACGAATTATCATACAAAACCGAGCAAGTATTGGAAGAAATTCAAAAAAACCTCTTTAACAGGGCTTTGAAATTTCGCGAAGACAATACATTCACAATAGATGACTATAATGAATTCAAAGAAAGGAATAATGTAGAGGGCGGTTTTTTCTCCGTACACTGGTGCGGGTCCCCTTCCTGCGAAGAAAAAATTCAGAAGGAAACGAAAGCAACCATCCGCCTTATTCCGTTTGAACAACAGACGAAGCAGGGAAAATGCATCTACTGTAATGCTGCTTCCGAACACAGGGTCATTATTGCCAAGGCATATTAGTCGTGCTTTTCGTAATATTATAAATTATCTTTAAATTTTTAGATATTTTCTTGCGAAGACGCAAAGCTCGTAAAAAAACATTAACATATATTTCAATTAATAGTCTATTTGTTTAACATAGTAGATTATAAAAAACTAATCATTGATAGTAGTAAAAATTCAAATATCGAAGCTTTAGAAACTATTTACGGCTTAGAGGCTTTGGAAGAGAAATAAAAAATGGAGTGATCATGCTGGAACTGACTGAAGAACAAAAGATGCTGCAGGATGTTATCAGAGAATTTAGTGAGCAGAAGATTGCGCCGATAGCAGCAAAAATCGATGTAGATGAAACTTTTCCGGAAGAAACATTAAAAAAAATGGGGGAACTTGGTTTTATGGGTGTACCTTTTCCGGAGGAATACGGCGGCGCCGGAATGGACACGGTCTCCTATTCAATTGTCATCGAGGAACTTGCAAAGGTTTGTGCATCACACAGCATTACATGTGCAGCACATACATCTTTAGGTACAAACCCGATTTTCCTGTTTGGAACAGAAGAGCAGAAGAAGAAATACCTGCCTGGATTAACATCCGGTCAGATTCTCGGTTCTTTATGTTTAACCGAACCGGAAGTCGGTTCGGATGTTAAATCGGTCAAGACCTCTGCAAAAAAGTCGGACGGGGGTTATATACTCAACGGTAGCAAATCGTTCATAACCAATGCCGGTTATGCAGGCATTTTCATTGTAACTGCCGTCACAGAAATAACCGAATCGGGTAATAAGCTTTCAACATTTATTGTCGAAAGAGATACTCCCGGCTTGACTATTGCGGCAAAAGAGAAAAAAATGGGGTGGCGGGCATCCGATGAAAATCTCCTCGGAGAACCCGGACAGGGATTTAAAAATGCAATGATAATCCTGGACGGCGGCAGAATCAGTATTGCGGCAATGTCTTTAGGCATAGCGGAAGGCGCTTACAGGGAGGCTTTCAAGTATTCCAAAGAACGGCAGCAATTCGGCAGACCGATCTCTGATTTTCAATCAATCCGGTTTAAACTTGCAGATATGGCTACTCAGATAGAAGCAAGCAGACTATTAACCTACCATGCGGCATATTTAAAGGACCGGGGAAAAGATTTTATTATTCCCGCTTCTATGGCGAAACTTCACGCATCCGAAGTCGCAACTTATGTTGCAAGTGAAGCTATCCAGATACACGGAGGATACGGATTTACCATGGAATATCCCGTAGAGCGTTATTTCAGAGATGCCAAAGCCTGTGAAATTGGTGAGGGAACTTCCGAAATACAGAGGCTCCTTCTTGCAAAACAACTGCTCAGTAAATATTAGTCAAAAACCGTGAAGAAAGGCTGTTAGATTCCGTTTATTTTACTTAAATAAGCCGGACATTTTAACTTAAAGCTTTATATCGGTGATCCCGGGCATAGAGTTTGTTTCATGGATAAGCGGAACACAGTCTTATAATGAAAAAATAATATTGCTGAGCCAAAAACACAGCAGATTAATAGAATCATGAAAATTTCTTTTAAAAAACTGGCAAAGAAAGTATCAAGGAGCGTTTGGGTAAAGCGCCGTCAGGAGCAGGAGACCAAAAAAAGTAACCTGCTGTACGGGGGGCTGCTTTTTATAATCTCCATCGGTATCGGTGTGTATATTTTCCCTCGTGACAAGTCAACTAAATACGCCGAATATCAATTAGGAACGGTCTCTCCTGAGCGGATCATCGCACCCGACACCTTCCAGATAAATAAACAAATCGTAGAATATGAAAGAGAAAAGGAAGAGAAACGTAAGAGTATTCCCGCACGATTTTACCGTGACATTAATGCAGAAGATGAAGCGATAAAGAACATTGGCATTTTCTTCAATTACCTCAACGATTTCCGTGAAATAAATAAAAAACTTATCGAAATAGATAAAAAATTGGCCACTGAGGAGGGGAAACGCGATACGCTTATGATAAAGCAAAAAACAGCGTTACGTGTCCGCAAAGATTCCTTTGTTGAGCAGATAAAGCGGAATAATAATATCGACATTGAAAAACAGAAATGGACGTTCATTCATCAAATAAACGATCCTGCTTTTGAAAAGTTTAAGCAGAATTGTATTCGGATACTGAAGGATATGTACACGATCGGGATGTTGAATGTTTCAAAGCAGCAGAAAACCTTCGTAAATATAGATTTAACCCTCCGTGAAAATACGGGAGAAAGCACAAAAAACATAAACAATTTCTTTGACAAGCAAGATAGTAACAACGAAATTTCCAAACGTTTAGAAGCTGTATATACACTCTTGAGTGATACTATCAGTGTGGGACTCGAAACAATTCAAAGCTTTCTTACCCCCAATCCTAATATTAAGTACGATTCCGAACTGACGGAAAAACTACGGAATGAAGCGGCAGCGAACGTCAGCCGCTCCCGCGGATTTGTATTAAAAAATGAAGAAATTATCGGCAGCAATGAAAGAATTACGGAAGAACACTATCTAAAAATACAATCCCTCAGGGAGTATCTTACAGAGCAGGGACGTTTGCGCGGCCGTTTTTCAACCGTTCTCTTATATTTCGGACAGATTGGTTTTATAACGCTCATCCTCCTCATGTTTATGCTTTATCTCATTCAATTCCGTCCTGCCATTATAAAAGATACAAAAAACATGACCATAATATTTCTGATATTTTTAACACAGTTATTATTTATTTATTTGATAACGCAGCGGTTCAGGCTTTCAGAGTATCTAATCCCCACAACGATTGCGTCTATGCTTCTGGCAATTCTGTTTGACGGCGGCATCGGTATGTACGGCACAATAGCTATTTCTTTTATGGTTGGCGGTTATTTAGGGAACGACTTCAGCGTTACTTTGTATGTACTTGCAGGAGGAGCAGCCGCAGTTATATCAGTCCGTCACATTCGAAACCTCACACAATTATTCAAAGCAATCCTGTACATATTGCTTGTTTACGCAATTGTATTGTACATTATCGGTATTATCCGCGGGATGACACTAACAGACATATCAATGATATTATTTCAATATAGCCTGCCGAATGCAATTTTATCACCGCTGATTGCGCTCGGCTTCCTTGCGTTATTCGAGATGCTGTTCGGTGTGACGACCGATATGACGCTTCTGGAACTATCCGACTTGAACCGCCCTTTACTAAGGGAACTTGCAGTGCAGGCGCCGGGAACATATCATCACAGCATTATTCTCGGCAATCTATCGGAAAGAGCGGCAGAAGCAATAAACGCAAACTCTCTCCTCGCAAGAGTCGGGTGTTATTACCATGATATCGGTAAAATGGTTAAACCACAGTATTTCATTGAAAATGAACAAGACGCCAAAGAGAGACACGATGCCTTAGCTCCCACTATGAGCAGCCTGATAATATCTTCTCATGTTAGAGAGGGTTTAGCAATTGCTAAAAAATATAAACTGCCAAACATTATTAAAGATTTCATCAGCCACCATCATGGTACAAGTAAAATTTCATTTTTTTATGAGAAGGCGCTTGAAAAATCTAAAGACAGCAATATAAATCCGGCGGATTTCTGTTATCCCGGTCCTAAACCGAAGACAAAAGAAACCGGTATCGCAATGCTTGCCGATGGAGTTGAAGCTGCGACTCGAGCCTTGAAAGACCCTTCCCCCGCACGCATAAGAGAACGGGTCGAATCTATCGTTACACAGAGATTTCAGGAAGGGCAGCTCGACGAATGCGATTTAACCATGAAAGACCTCAGGGCTATCATCGAAAGTTTTATACAAATTCTTACCGGTATCTTCCATGCACGTATCGAATACCCCAGCATTGACAAAGAAAAAACTACGGCTTCTGAAGAGAAAATAATTGAGAAATAAGACTACGGTATCGGTTGCCTCTACCGATGACAAAAAAGAGCTTCATCTTAAAAATGAAGAAGTGCGGCAGCTTATTGAGTTAGTTTGCAGCCATGAAAATTTAACGCAGGTCAGCGTCAACGTAATATTTGTAAATTCTGAACATATCCGCCGGCTCAATAAGCGCTTTCTCAAGCACGATTACCCGACAGATGTAATAGCATTTAACCTCA
>LJUD01000134.1 GCA_001304035.1 bacterium SM23_31
ATTGTGGGCCCCATGATTGACCGAAATTGAACAGGTTGCCTTCGATACTCATCTCGTCCAGGTTAAAAAAGCTGCCGACTCTGCGGGTTGCGTATCCGGATATTCTCTGACTTGAAAGCTGTTCGGCGCGTTCTTTTAAGACGTTACTAACGGAAACATTTTCACCTTCCAGGCTTTTCCCGGTCAGATCTTTACGCGTTGCTCCAACCGTCAACAATGCAACGATATCCGGTTTATCGAGAAACGGTTCCGAAGTCAGTGAAAATTCCGCTTTATCCATAGGTCCGGTCAGTGAGAAGGTGATTGTATACGGTGTGCCGGTAAGCGTTTGATAGCTTTTAAGGTTGGTTGTCGCTTTTAAATCAACAAAAGGATTCACACGATTGGGATCGATGAAATCCAATACGCCCTGTTTAATCTGAAATTTTCTGTCTAAATAAAGCACATAACCTTCTTCTGCGGATAATCTGCCGGTAACAACGGGTTGTGACATACTTCCGATAAATATCAACTCCGAATGTAACCGTAAACGTGCGAGGTTGTTGTCAATCCAGATATTATCACTTTCCCGCAGCCGTATATTCAATCTGGTATTCTGAATAATAAGCGGAGGTTTTTGAGCAGGGCGTTCAACTTTTTGCATCAGGGATAAAAGAGATTTCGGCTGAAAATTGTAATAAAGGCTGCTTTTCCCTAAAACGACATCTCCATCCAGTTCGTAATAGTTATTCTGTTTCCGATAGCTAAAACTGCCGGAATTTACAGCCAAGACATATTCTTTTGGACGTTCGATCGTAATATTATTGACATCCGCTTTCAGGTCTAATTGTGTTAATTCCCCATTTTGATATGCCATGCCGCCATAGGTAAAAATTGATCCTTCTTTCAATTGGAGAAACACCGAATCGATATCAACTTTTCTTTGGTCGAATGACATCTTTACTATACCATTTGTGAGCGGAGTATCCAGTGCCGGCGGTTGTAAACTCAGCTTATTTATTCTTAGAGTTCCACTGAAACGCGGGTCCGAGAAGGAGCCGCTAATTAACATTACCGAGTTTAAGACTCCTTTCAATTGCTTTATATCGGGAGTAAGCGGCTGCAGAATTGAAATATCAAAGTCTTTTATACCTACATTAAAATCCAGAGAATCGGGGTATATCATACCGTAAGTATTTAAAACATCATAATCGGAAACATTCAGGTTCATTTGCGTTTGAAAATTTTCCCAGTTTCTTGTTATGATCGTACCCGCAAAGCGGAGGGGCACCGTTCCAATCTTTCCGCTGACATTTTCAACCTTTATCAGAGAGTCCTGCAGATAAATTATGACTCCAATATTTTGAATGGATTGTGCTTCCGGTTTCATTTTCAGCTCTGCGTCGGATATAAATAATTCTCCGTTAATATGCGGTTTTTTAAGAGTTCCTTCCCATATCAAACGATACGTACTGCGTCCGGCTACGTTCATTTCGGCAGCTAAAAAGGGCTTAAGTATATTTAAATCCGTATCGTTTCCTTCCAAAGCGCCCCTAAACAAACTTTGGTCGGTAACGGAAAGAAAGCCGTCTGGAGATTTTTGCAGTTCGAGCTCAGTAACTGCCCGGATTTTGTTATTGTTCAAAAAGACTTCGACCGGCTCACAAAAAATCCCATAAGGCTGCAGCCGCACGTCCCCTCTGAGCGAATCCGCAAAAACCTGGTCATAATGCGGCGAATTAATGGTAAAATTCAAATTACCGGAGGGTTGGTTAAAATTCCCTGTGAAATTCATGTCAAATTCTAATTTTCCCCCCACATTCAGAGAATCAGGATAAAGGACGGAAATTTTCTTCAAGTCAATTTCTTCGCATTGTACATTGATAATCCATCCCTGATAATCGGGGCGAGTACCCGGGGCTAAATCAAAGTCTGTACGTATTATTCCCGGTTTCGGGTATATTGCACCGGAATACTTTTGTTCATCGAAAGATATTATACCTGCATTTTGGGGATTTTCAAGAAAAACTATTTGCGCATTACCCTGAGAATTTGGAATCGAGTACTTCCCGGTCAATTGCAATAACAGCGAATCTTTTTGAAGTTCCAGCGGGTGAATTTCTACAATATTATTCTCGAACTTCATTGAAACATTTCCACTGTCGAATTCGAAATTTCTGTAAGACGGTTTATTGAACCGGGCGGTTATTTCTCCAAAAAGATCATCAATGGTACCGTTGACATTACCCTGATAAGCAAATCCGCCTGTAAAACCATGCAAATAAAGAGGGGGATTCAGCGTGTCAATCTGTGAAACCGTACCCTCCATCGTTGCATTTACAATGTAGAGCTTCCTGTCGCTGTATAAGACTTTTCCATTAAAGCTGTCTACCGGAAAATTTTTATAGAGAATTTTCTCCCCTGATAAACCGGCGGCAATCTCGGGTTCATTCAGGCTTCCCGAAACTGTCCCGCTGACGTCTATAGCACCTTTAAGTTCGGAAATATTAAAAAAGTCGGCATACGGTTCCAGCTCAATAATACGAATTGAGAAATTTCCATTCAACTTTTTGTCTTTAAACTTAATTCCCGCCTGAATAAGTGATTTGCCGTGCTGAGAATTTATATTTACTGCACCCTTGTTAATCGAAATGCGGTTAGTAAACTCACCGACAGGTTTGGATTTATACATAACTTTCTGCAGGGCAAACTCGCCTGAAGCCTGAACCATTTCAGGTATGAGCAGGGGGCCGTCGGATTTGATCTCGCCATTGACAAAACCCTGATAAGGGGAGCGTTCTTTGTTAATATAAGTCAATACATCGGATAAAGTTACATTATTTACCGATAAAGAAATGCTGTGGGAAAGCAGACTATCCAGGGTGATGTATCCCTTACCGGAAATTTTCCCTTTCATGAGTTCCATGTTTAATTTATTCAGGGTCACGGTATTAGCCTGGTACTCACCTTCTAATAGAACATTATTTATCCCTAAATCCGCAATTTTCAATTGTGGGAATTCTATCCGGGCATTAATCAGAGGTTCATCAATGCTCCCGCCTAATCCTAGAGTTATGTTAAGATTATCTTCTATGGGAAGGAGATGGGAAGGTATATAATCTGAAAAAAGATCTACGCACTCTTCGGATTTTCCCGTTACATGAACATTCCCATTCAGTGAAACCGGGGTATTTCCCATATTAATTACGGCATCTCCGGCACACTTTAGCCCGAGGAATTGAAGTGATAGATCATTAAACTGCAATTCATTTCCACTAAAGAGTCCATTCACATTTATCCCGGTAACTTCTACAGGTTTTTCCAGATAATTTATAATTCCTGAACCGGCTCGTGTTTGAAACAAATAGCTCTCATTATCCTGTTTACCGAGAGAGAAATTAAAATTGTTAAGGGAGAATTTAACAGGAATGTTCCGCCCCTCATATAATATCGAAACATCGTTCAAAACAGCATTGCCCAGGTGAAACTGAAATGCAGAACTTGAAGCGCCTTTATCTTTTTTACTTTCCGATGATAACAACGGTAAGTTACTGAAACCGGCGCTGTCTTTAAGTATTGTAATAAACATACTGTCTAACACTACAGATTCAATGAAAAGCTCACGCTTCAGTAGATGCCACAAACGGTAATTGACACATGCGTACCGAAGATTTACAAAAGGAATCCGGGTGTCGCCGTCCATTTGAAATATTTCAAAGTCATACAACTGTAGACGTGAGAAGACGTTCGTCTCGAGCGTTCCGATTTTCACACTTTGACCGAGTGTATTTTGCAGTTGTTCCTCGACTACCCCGCGGATAAAATTTTCACCGGGACCGGTAGCCAGAATAGAAAATATTAAAATCAAAAAAACAAGAACAACCGCAAGAATGACGGTAAGCCGGACAAGATTTGTTTTTTTAAAGATTTTTCCCATACGACAATCTTAAAAATTTTATATATCCTTTATAAAAATTGGCTTGAACGGAAACATATATTTTACTGTAATGTACCCGAAAACGTTCCGGATAAGAAACTTTAAATGTGCTATTAAATTCTCCCGATGCAATCCTGCTAATAAAAGGGAGTGCATGTTTACAAAAACACAAAATAACAAAAATCATGTAGGGGCAGATCCGTGTGTCTGCCCTAATACAATACCAGACCCGTATGTCTGCCCTGATAAAATATCAGATCCATGTGTTTGCCCTGATAAAAGGAAAGCCGTCAGGGCGCATAAAATGGGCGAACACACGGGTTCGCCCCTACGAAGAATTGGATATTTGATTCAATGGTTTAAAATCATGACTACAGACCAAAATTTTTTGATTGGGCGGCACGGTAATCTCTACGTATCAAATATCTAAAATATTTGTTTATGTATCGTAAATTATTTTCCCAAATTATAGTAAATACAAAAGTATTATTAATACTAAAATTTAAAATGTTACGCTTATCTATTCAGGGATGATGTATACGGTTTTTCCCTGAGTGCTTCAATAAGACGCATGTCTCTATTATAAACATCGTTTCTGAAATGCACAGTTCCCTCTTTATCTGCCCATGCTGTCCAGTAGAGTAAGTGTATATTGATTTTCTCCGTTATATCTATCGTCCTTTCGATTCCCTTATTTATTTCCGCAAGAATTTCTTCACGCGTCCAAGCAGGATCGTCTTTCAAAAGATATTCGGCAAGTGCAACCGGTTTTTGTATTCGAATACAGCCTGAGCTGAAAGTGCGTTCGGTTTCTTGAAACAGTTCTCGTTGAGGGGTATCGTGAAGGTACACATTGAATTTATTCGGGAATATGAATTTTATGCGCCCCAGAGGATTTAAAGGTCCCGGAGCCTGCCTGAATATATAATTGAATGTTTCGGGTTTAACTTTTAACCAGTCGACAGTACCCGGATCAATTTCCTTAGTACTTACTCCCCAACCATCAAACACCTTTATGTTTTGTGCAGAAAGATAACGGTAGTTTTTTTGAATCAACGGCAAAAAATCCTCTATTGCGATATTTTTAGGAATATTCCAGTGCGGATTTAATACAAGATACGTTATTTCACCACTGAAAACCGGTGTTCGGCGGTAATTTTTACCGACCACAACCCTCATAGTTATTAGTGATTTATCGTCCTCGACAACATCTAAGGTGTAATCGGCAATATTTACTAAAACATACCGTTTGCCGAGATCATTGGGAAGCCACCGCCATCGTTCCATATTCAATTCGATCTGATTTATACGATTTTCGACAGGAACGTTCAATGCAGCAAGTGTCAGGGCGCCGACTATTCCATCGGCATTCAGACCATGCCGGCGCTGGAAGTTGAGCACGGCCTTCTCAAGCACCTTGTCAAATAAATCTGAATCAGCATTCGGGGAATAGCTGAGGTCTTTCGTTTTGCTGAGGCGGTTACGCAGAAAAAGAACCCGCTCTCCGCGGTAGCCAACCTGCATTTTAATGCCTTCCGGTACAGACAGCCACCCGCCGTCAGCTGCGATGTCTTTATAAAAGGCTAATGCCTGTTTGAGCCTTTCATAGCCTTTTTGAGGCGGGAGAAGGCTTTTTATTGATTCTTCAATACGGTCTGATTGTAACGCAGTTTCAAGAACCTGGGCTAAATCCAATTTTCTGCGGTTCGCAAACCATTCCGAATCTATCGTTTCAGGATTAACTTTACCCGCAAGTAAATGCGACCCGTACATCAAAAAGGCATCCGTCAGCAGTAAATCCAAATCGACCAAAATCCTTGGATTTAACGGTTTTCCCGTACTTTCATTCTCTTGCAACATTTTTAGTGTATCTTCAAGTTTAACGAGATGATAATCGTTCGAGTCCAGCCCTTCACTATTAGCTTCCCTGACTATTGAGAGCATAGTTACTACACTATTCAATGGTCCCGAATCATTACTCCAGGCTGGACGAAACGTTCTATTATGATAAAAATTCGGCAGTACTTTTGAAGTATATATTATTTCTTCCCCTAAGAAAATTTTAGCGGGATATCCGGCTGTTTCAATACGGTTACGGAGGAACTCTCTTACCTGGTCCGACAATGTCTGTGCTGTAAGATTTCCGCACCAAAGATACAGTAAAACCAATATGATTGCAATCGTTAATAACAATGACCGAGACATAAAATACTCCAATTATTTAATGTCACAACAAAAAAATTTCCTAATTGTGAATACTTTCTTGATCAGAAAAATCATTCCGGTACGTTTTACTATCGAAATTTCAGCCTAATTTTTCAAAATAAGAACTTTACAATATAAAATCGCTTTTAAAAAATCGGTATTTTTTTGAGCGGGCTCGTTTACATCTCTGCAGAGGTTCCGGATTTCCAAGTGTAAATTAAAGCGAACACCGATAAATGTCAAGGTTTTTAAAAAAAATTTGACATATTTAATCTTCTTTGTTGATGAAAAATTCTAACTTTGATCACCGAAAATATAAGCTCTTAAAAACAAAAGAGGTGTTTTCTTAAAAAAGTATAAAAAAATACTTGACATTGCATAAAATTTTTTATAACATATGTATCATTAATATAATACAGCAATACAGCAATACACTTATTATTGTGCGAGAGGCTTATATGGGCAGCCAAATCCCTTTATTATTTAACATAAAACCCAGTTCAGGTGTTCCAATATACAAGCAGATAATGGAACAAATAAACAGGCTGGTAATAAGCGGGTTTCTTAAAGCGGGTGACGAACTGCCGTCGGTGCGTCAGGCTGCAAGTTATTTAGAGGTGAATCCTATGACCATCTCGAAAGCCTACAGCCTTCTCGAAGCAACCAGCGTCCTGGAACGCGTCCGCGGTAAGGGGATGATTATCGCACATGACCGGAGACGAACGCATGACCTCGACAAACGTATCGAATTTTTAAAACCCGCACTAATAGAAGCGGCGACGCAGGCAAACCAGCTTGCACTGCCCAGGGAAACCATATTGAAACTATTTTCAGAGCTTTTGGAGGAATATACACATGAGTGAAACAGCGCTCAGTCTTAAAGGAGTTAAAAAATGCTTCGGTGCTAATATCGTGTTGAAGTCGGTGGATTTTTCCGTCCCGGAAGGAATAATAACGGGGCTTGTCGGCAAGAACGGCGCCGGAAAAACGACCATGATAAAGTGTCTTCTCGGGCTTCTCAAGCCCGATTCGGGGGAGGCATCCGTCTTCAATGACCCGTCATGGAACCTGAGTGTTGAAACAAAGCAGCGCATCGGCTACGTTCCCCAGGTCATGACGGGATTCCGGTGGATGAAAGTCAAGACCCTGCTGGAGTACACCGGCGCATTTTATGCTCACTGGAACACGGAAAAAGTCGACACTCTTGCTGCCGAGTGGAACCTCGATCCCAATGCAAAGATCAACAATCTTTCCGAGGGAGAACGGCAGAAGCTCTCGATCATTCAGGCAATGGGGCACGAACCCGACCTGTTCATTTTCGATGAACCTGTCGCCAGCCTCGACCCGGCAGCACGGAGAGATTTCATCAAACGTCTAATCGAACTTAACAGCAGTGATAACGTCACCATGCTCTTCTCGACGCACATCATGTCCGACCTGGAACGGGTTGCCGCCGATATTGCACTCCTTAAAGACGGAATAATATCCTTCACCGGCGA
>LJUD01000135.1 GCA_001304035.1 bacterium SM23_31
TTATCGCCGCCGTTAACGTCGTCTTCCCGTGATCTACATGCCCTATTGTACCAACGTTAACATGCGGCTTCGTGCGCTGAAACTTCTCCTTCGCCATTTGTTACCTCATTTACTTAATAACTTACTGTAATATATAAAAAATATGAGCCTACGACCGGGATTGAACCGGTGACCTCATCCTTACCAAGGATGTGCTCTACCGACTGAGCTACGTAGGCACATTATTTTTAGCTTCTGTGAAAACCCGACACATTGAGCGGGAAACGGGTCTCGAACCCGCAACCCTCAGCTTGGAAGGCTGATGCTCTAGCCAATTGAGCTATTCCCGCCTAACCTTGGCAATTAGAGTTATGTGGAGAGGGGAGGATTCGAACCTCCGAAGGCTTCGCCGACAGATTTACAGTCTGTTCCCGTTGGCCGCTTGGGTACCTCTCCCATAGGAATACATTGCATCCGCCCTGCCAAATTCTCAACGGCAAGAACATTTGAAAATCACCATTTAACCGTAATTGAGCTGGCAGAGGGACTTGAACCCCCGACCTGCTGATTACAAATCAGCTGCTCTACCAATTGAGCTATGCCAGCAAAAAAATGCAAAAATGCAAAATTAAGCACAATTTTCCATTCATTTACAGACTTGCTAATATAATATTTTGATAATCAATTGTCAATAATTTTCTTAAATATTTTTACAATTTTATACGCCACTTAGTTCCATTTTTCGTATCTTCTAAGATAATATCCATTTGAAGCAACTCATCTCTTATTTTATCCGCTTTCTCCCAATCTTTATTTTTTCTGTATTCATCACGAAGTTTTATCTTTCTATTAATTTTATTTTTGACGATTTTTTCAAAAGGCATTGTCTTTTTTTCATCTCTTGGAAGTATACCTAAGAAGCTGTCTAAATCATCAAGTAATTTTTTACCATAGAATTTAAATTCTTCAGGACCAAAATAAGTTTTGTATAAAATATAAAAGAAAATGCTTACTACTATTGCAGTATTAAAGTCTTTATTCATTGCTTTATCAATTTCTCTTATTTTTCTATTATACCACCACGGCTTTTTATGTTCTGATTTTTTAAATTTATTTTTCTGAATCAATTTAATTTGCTTTTTTATACCAGAATAATAATATTTAAACTTTTCAATTAAAGATTGACATCCTTCTAATGCCTCATACGAAAAAGATATTTGTTTTCTATAATGTGTCTGTAAAAAGAGCAACCGGATTGCCTCTTTACGATATTCTTTAACAAGGTTCCGCACGAGAATTACATTCCCTTCCGATTTTGCCATTTTCTTATCTTTGAGATTGACGAATTCATTGTGCATCCAGTATTTAGCAAACGGGGCATCACTGCCGCATCGAGCCTGTGCAATTTCGTTCTCATGATGCGGAAAAATAAGGTCGATCCCGCCCGTATGAATATCGAATTCTTTCCCGAGCAGCGTTGTCGACATCACCACACATTCGGTGTGCCATCCGGGGCGTCCTCTCCCCCAGGGGCTTTCCCAGGACGGTTCGCCCGGTTTTGCCGGTTTCCAGAGCGTAAAATCGCCCGGAGCTTTTTTTAGACCCCGGATTACATCATCGACTCTTTCGCCAATCTCCATTTGCTTCAAATCTTTACCGGAAAGACGACCGTATTCATGATATTCAGACACTTCAAAAAATACGTTACCTTCGACTTCATAAGCATATCCCTTATCCACAAGTGTCTTAATTAAATCAATCATTTTCTCAACGTACCCGGTTGCTTTCGGGGCATGTGTCGGCGGTTTTACTCCCAGTTTCTCGCAGTCTTCTTGAAAATACTTAGTGTATCGCTTAGCAATTTCCTCAGTCGTAGTGCTTTCTTCAATCGCCTGCGAAATTATTTTATCATCAATATCGGTAATATTCTGCACGTATGTTACCTTGTATCCAAGGTACTCAAAATACCTGCGTATGACGTCAAATATTATAAGCGGTCTTGCGTTGCCGATGTGGATATAATTATATACGGTTGGGCCGCAGGTGTACATTCGTACTTCGTTCGGATGTACGGGTTTAAATTCCCTTTTTTCCCTGCGAAGTGTATCATATATAAGAATTGTTTTTTTATTTCGTTCAGGCATACTACAACAGTGCTTTAATTTTGAATTCACTTACATTATATTCATACTCTGTTGGTGATAATCCAAAAACCAGAAATACACCCGTAGAGACGCATGGCGATACGTCTCTTAGTAATATATAATGCAAATAACTAAAATAATTTCTCTGAGTCTTTGCGACTTTGCGGTTAAATTATTTAAATGAGACGCATCGCCATGCGTCTCTACATTAAATTTCTATCACCGAAATTGCTGAATTTTATTTGATTCACTAACCAATTATAAAATCTATTTACATGAAACTCTATTACTTACATTGATTTTTTCAATCTTTCTGCGTCACCGCCTTCAGCAATTTTATACATTTTTCAAGACCGAGTATTTCCAATACTTTCGGGAGTTCCGGTCCATGCATCCGCCCCGTCAGGGCAATGCGAACCGGCATCCAGAGGTCTTTCCCTTTAATACCGGTATCTTCCTGAACCGATTTCATGACAGCTTGAAAGCCCTCGAGCGTTAACTCTTTCATTCCCGACAGATGCAGCAGGAGGCGCTGAAAAACCAACTGGGAAGATTTGCGCTGAACCAATTCTTTTTCTTCATCACCTGAAATGGTTACATTATTTTTAAAAAAAATTGCGGCATATACAGGAAACTCTGAAAGCGTTTCGACTCTATCTTTAACAGCTTCGATGATTTTGGAACGTCTTTCCGTATCGTTTTCCATCATCCCGGCGCTTTCGAGATATGGTATTGCCTGTTTTGCGAGTTCTTCTTTATTCAGTGCCCGTAAATATATACCGTTGAGCCAGTTCAGTTTAACGGGATCAAAAGCCGCCGGGCTGCGTAAAATCCGTTTAAAATCGAATTCCTTAATTAACCGTTCTGCCGTAAGAAGTTCATCACCCGTTACCGAAGACCAGCTTAAAAGACTGAGATAATTTATCAGTGCTTGAGGAAGATATCCTGCTTCCCTCAACTCTTCGACAGAGGAGTGCCCGTGCCGTTTGGATAACCTTACGCCATCAAGACCCGTAATCATGGGAATATGGGCAAATTCGGGCATGTCATAACCGAGAGCTTTATACAACATCATCTGTTTCGGTGTATTCGACACATGGTCATTTCCCCTGATGACATGCGTAATATTCATGTGTGCGTCATCTACAACAACTGCAAAATTGTACGTGGATGAGCCGTCGTCACGCTGAATTACGAAATCGGCAATATTCGCACCATCGAAGATAATTTCGCCCTGTACCAAATCATTAAGCACTATTTTTTCCTCGGGCATTCTGAAACGTACAGCAGGCTTGCGGTTCCGGTTTCGCAGGCGCTCCTGTTCTTGTGTTGTGAGATTCCAGCACATGCTGCTGCATCCCGGCATGCGCTTTTCTTCAATTGCACGATGCCGTTCTCTTTCGAGTTCTTCCTTGGAGCAAAAGCAATAATATGCCGCACCCTTTGCAAGCAGTTTTTCTGTTTCTTTCAGATAAATAGATTTTCTCTCCGACTGCCGGTAGGGACCGTAATCTCCCTCTATTTCGGGACCCTCGTCCCAATCAAGCCCGAGCCATTTAAGCAGATTGATAATGCTTTGCTCTGATTCAAGCGCAGACCGTTCTACATCCGTATCCTCGATGCGTAGAATAAATGCACCACCGAAATGCCGGGCGCATAACCAGTTTAAAATTGCAGTGCGTGCATTCCCGACATGCAAATGCCCTGTGGGGCTCGGCGCAAACCGAACACGGATTTTTGAATTCATTATTTTACTCTCGTAAAGCCGCAAAGATCTTTGAACGGCATAGTCTCCAGTAATAAACTTAAAAGCTAATAAACGCTAATAACCGGGAAAATGAGTTTAATGTTTTTCATGGAAAAGAAATATTAAGGATCAATTCTGCTCTTTTGGCTTAATCTCTTTAATTATTTTGTCAATTTGCTTTTTTAAGTACTTATCTTCATTGTCTTTTTCTTTATCTAAAAATTGCAATGCGAAATCACCTATTTTTAACAGACTTTTTTTTGCTTCTTGCCTGACTTTTTTTTCTTTATTGTTTAAAAGTCTAATTAACGTATTAACAACCACCGGGTCTTTGAAATTTGATAATGCTGAAATTGACGCCGCCGAGTCAGGTAATTCTTTATTCTCGGCAATATCAATTAATTTGGGAATAACGGAATTATCACCTAAACTGCCTAACAGCTCTATAATCTTAGGTTTCTCATCAAAATCTTCATCCAAAATACTAATTAATTCCGGCGCAGAGGTTTTGTCTGCTTTTTCTTTAAGCCTTTCGTATGCTTTTGAACGTTTTTGAAAATCATCGCTTTTCAGAACTTTAACCAATGCGGGGACAGTATCAAGTTTTAACAAAACATCACTTGCCGACTCGATAGTTTGTGGATCACGATACTGAAGAGCCTGTTCTAAAAACGGTATAATTTTATCGCCGTCAAAATTTGCAAGATGTTCAATTGCAATTATCCGGGCTTTTCTGCCTTCTATCATTGCATTTCCCAAATCGGATATTATTTCATTTTTACTAAACTTTCTACCACAAAATTTGCAGACTTGTGCATCTATTTTTACTATTTCAAAACAGCGCGGGCATGTTTTTAAAAGTGATGAGCCTCTTATCAGTAAGTCGGGATTTCTCGGCAATCCGGCTGCGGCAATAAGCCCTAATATTCCAAAAATCAATCCGCAAAAAAACCATGCACTGGAAGAATATCCTTTTTTATCTGCAATAATACTCGACAGAACGGCAGATATGAATGCAATAATGATGAGTGTTATTATTATAATTTCCATGACATACTCCTATTTTTCAATTAAACCGATTTGTTCAAGCATCCTGTTATTTTGTATAATAATCAGACGCAGGAGTATTGTAACGGCGCCCCTGCTTTCAGAGAGTTTTGCATAATTTTCAATTCTTCAGTTAAATATCAGGTGTTCCATGCACAGACAAGAATGTCTGTACTACTTATAAAAAAATATATATGCTATTGTTTATATCAAGATTAATATTTTTGATAGAAGAACAGGCATTCCTGCCGATTGATGTCTATTTTTAATTTTATAATAGTCTATAGAATATTTTTGAATTATTCAAGTTGATTAAATTGTTAATATTATTAACTGTTCAGCCGAAATTCTAAAGCTGATAACTTTATCGCCTTTTTAATTTATACCAGCGGACGAGCACAATGACTACAGCAATTGTCAGGATGGCAAAGACTACTTTATTATAATCTTTAACATACTCGACAATAACTTCCCAGTTTTCGCCAATTTTAGACCCGGCATAGATGAGAATTAGATTCCAAATTGCACTGCTAAGAAGAGCCAAAATAAAGACTTTTTTAAAGCTTAAATGTGCAACACCCGCAAAGAACGAAACAATAGCACGTGCTCCGGAAAGAAACCTGTTAGCAATAATAATACCGTATCCGTACTTTCCAAACCATGATTCTACCCGGATATATCCTTTAGAAGAAAAGATCCGCCATTTCCCGGACTCGATAAGCTTAATACCAAAGATTCTGCCCAATCCGAACATCGTTATAAAACCGGCGAGACTCCCGAGAGTAGTAACAAAAAACACGAGTTTAAAATTAAGAGCACCAATACCCACCAGGTATGCGCCAAACACCACTACGGTATCGCCGGGAGTAGGGGGGACAATATTTTCTATATATGCGCCCGCAAACAGAATTATATACACCCATAATGGGGCGACACTTTTAATGAAGTCAAATAGCCCTTCCATCTGGCGGCTCATTTCTAAATGTTTTTTTTCTGTATAAGGGCAACAGATTCTGCTGAAATACCATTACCTGTGCCTTCGAATCCCATACCTTCCGTTGTGGTTGCTTTAATTGAGACTACCGCGACGTCTATTTGCAGAGCGTTCGCAATATTTTTCCGCATACTCATAATATGTCTTGCTATTTTGGGTTCCTGGATAATTACAACACAGTCAATATTACCAATTTCCCAGTTTTGCGACGCAATCAATTTTCCAACATTTTCCAAAAGGCTAAGACTGGATACACTCTTATACCGGTTGTCCGAATCGGGAAAATGCGTTCCAATATCTCCCATCGCCGCAGCGCCGAGCAGAGCATCCGTCATCGCATGGCAGACTACATCCGCATCCGAATGACCAAGCAGTCCTTTTTCAAACGGCACAACAACGCCCCCAAGTATCAGCGGGCGCCCCTCAACCAACCTGTGTACATCTTTGCCAAAACCGATACGGATCATTCCGGATAATCCTGCCTTTCCTTCAAAATTTTTTCTGCCGTAATAAGGTCCCCCGGATATGTAATTTTAATATTTTTATCATCACCCTGCACAATATGCACTTCACCGATATACCTGCGGTAAAGGATACCATCATCGTCGGCATGAAAATTTTCATGCCGTGCTTTTTGATGAGCTTCAAGAATCTTATTTTTTTCAAAGACCTGCGGGGTTTGCGCCTGCCATAAACTGTTCCGGTCAAGGTATTTATCTATTGTTTTTCCGGAAGCAATGAATGTACTGTCAGTTGCCGGAATTGCCAACATCGCCGCACCATGTCCGTGTGCCTTATTGCATACGGCTGTAATTAACTCCGGAGTAATAGCAAGCCTAACCCCGTCATGTATTGCAACCCATCCCACCTCCGGCGCAAGTGAAGCAATGCCGTTATACACCGATTCCCGCCGGCTTGCACCCCCTCCAATAAATTGTAAAGTCTCAAAAAAGCTGTACCGTTTCATAATTTCATTTTTAATTACAGAGATGTCTTCTTCCTGAGCAACAATTACAATATGATTTATACAAAAAGTCCGCGAAAATGCGTTCACAGTCCATGCAATTACAGGATGCCCTAACACCGTCGAAAATTGTTTTTTTTCTTCAGTGTCAAACCGCTGACCCTTTCCAGCCGCAACAATAACAGCCGCAGTCTCGTATTTTGACGCATGAGGCATGTACATATATGGTTGGATTTATAAGCAGAGTTATATCGTGAAATATTTACAATCTCACCGTCACTATCCCATTCCCGGCAAACGATCAAAGAACAATATCACTTTTTGTAACGCTAAATTATGATCATAGCGTCCCCATAACTGTAAAATCTGTATTTTTCTTTAATAGCTTTGCGATAAGCTTTAAATATCAAATCGCGAGTAGCGAAAGCAGATACCAGCATCAAAAGTGTTGAACAAGGGAGATGGAAATTTGTAATCAGACGGTCTGCGACTTTAAATTCGTATGGCGGAAAGATAAATTTATCAGTCCATCCTGCATATGGTTTGACTAAATGGTCGGAAGTGATAGCCGTCTCTAAGGAACGCACTGAAGTTGTTCCGACACATACAACCGCTCCACCCTTTTGTTTTATTTTATTTATTTTGTCAGCGGCTTCTTTTGTAATTTCAAAGTATTCGGAATCCATGCGATGCCGTGTTAAGTCCTCGACCTGAACCGGCCGAAAAGACCCGAGCCCA
>LJUD01000136.1 GCA_001304035.1 bacterium SM23_31
CTTCCCGTTTGATATTCAGTTGAATGTTGTGTTACCGGATGTTCTTGATGCTCAGCAAGATTCTATTACGGAAGTAATAATCGTTCCCGCAAATTCTTCTACTCAAAGTGTTATATCTTTGGATAATACCACAATGAATTTAGGAGACGGCATACTTGACTTTAGTATTACTGCCGCTACCCTGTCGAATAATCAATCGTATGTAATGAATGCTGCCGATGAGATTACAACTACCGTTACGGTTACCGAATTAAGATTTTCTTCCGTAACTGCTGATGTTAATATTGGAACCGAATTCCCGAGCTTTGAAGAGGACGTCGTAGATTTGGATTTTGATATACCCGATATAAATTTTCATGATATGACATTAACTCTAACTTTCTCAAATACTCCTGCCGATATCGATATTGATATAAGATTGGAAGGATACAAGTCGGGTGAAACTCCAATAATAGCGAATTACGCATTTTCTCTTAACGGCGACCTGAATACCAATACGGTTGTTCTCAGTAATACCGGTGTAACGGTCAACGGTGTACCCTCGGGAACGGGCTCCGGTTTGGTTGATGTCATTAACATGCTCCCCGAACGTATTGCATTTTCCGGCTCGGCTCAAATTGATGATGACAGCGCCACGCTGACAGCCGATCCAATCGGTATAGAGTATACCGTGGATGTCGGTTTTTTGTATAGTCTGCCGGAAGGAGCAGTTTTTGAAGGTGATACAATAGATATCAACTTCAACAGCGACGATCCTGTAGAAGATAAAGACATAAGGGAATTAATAAATGACTATTTTCACGGTGCATCTCTTGAGCTTACTATTGCGAATGGCATCCCGATTGGGGGCGAACTTATGCTGCGGGCTGCGGATTCCACTACGGCACTCTCAACTATACCTGAGTCATGGCCGGTTTTATTCTCGTTCGACTTTGATCCGGCACCGACAAACCCGGAAACCGGCGCCATATTGGATGTCCCTGATCAAGACGTAACTTTTGAACTGACTGACGAACAAGTGCAAGTAATGTCGGATTCATATTTTGCATATTGGTTTATTACGCTCGATCCTATTGTAAAAGGCTCAATACATTCCACTGATAAGATCATTCTTCGCAAATCATTCCTGTCCGGTATGGTAACCGTTAACAGCGATTTCTTTGATAAAGTGAACAATTTAGGCGAAGAAGAGAAGAGTAATAAAAGTAGTTCCTATAAAAAACGTTAAGTATAATAAAAAAGGTTTCTATCATCGATAGATTTTATTCGGAGGATTAATTGTGAAAAGAAAATTATTATTTACATCGTTTATTCTGCTTATTGCGGGTACGGCTTATGCCCAGAGCGGTACAGCGGTTGGAATGGGAGAAGCATATACAACGTTTGCACGCGGTTCCGAAGCAATATTCTGGAATCCGGCAAACCTCGCATTTCGCAATGAGGGGCTGCCCTCAATGTCAATCAGTCTCTATTCTCTTAAACTTAACTTTGGTCAAAATTCGATTGACCGTAATTTTTATGATGAATTCTTCACTGAAAAGAATAAGATTATGTCATCCGAAGATGTCGATAGGCTTTTGGGTAACATACCGGATGATGGATTTAGAGCCGATTTTCGGTCGGATATTTCTGTTTTGGCAATTGCCTGGAAGAATTTTGGCATTAGTGTTGAAGGAAATGCGTGGATGGATATAAAAATGCCTAAGACTCTCGTCGAAATACCTTTTACCGGGCTTGCACAAAAAACGTATGATTTCAGCCCGGAAGGAAATGCTGAAGCAGTAGGGAAAATTAATTTCGCTTACGGCAGGATCGTTGCAAGGGAGAAAAAAGTTGAACTCCCCATGAATAAATCGCTTAATTTTACCGAAATTGCCCTTGGCGGCTCCTTTTCATACGTGCAGGGTCTTGGTATTTTAAAAACCGAAAGCGCCAACATTCTTGCAACGGTTTCCGACGACGGCGTTGTAGCACGGGGTGAAATTGTTGCCCATGGGACTCATTTAGAAAGAAAGTTGCAGGAAGATGGAGAATATAACACTGAATTTGTTGAGGATGCCGGTATCGCCGGTTCCGGTTATGGAATTAATTTGGCGACTTCGGGAAAATTAGATAATGGATATATTGTGTCGTTTGTGGTGAGAAATTTTTTAAATAAAGTAACATGGGATAAAGCTGCAATGGAAATACGCCGAACCTTAGATACGGGCAATCCCAAGTTTATTATTGGCGCAGGTCAATTAGAAGATTTAGACTCCGACTCGATTACGACTGACGAAGACATTGAAATCAGCGGCTTTAAAACCTCTCAGCCTATGGATTTACGGTTTGCAGTTGGTAAAAAAGCAGGAAGATTTATGTATGCGTCTGAAATCGGCAGGGAAAATGAAAAATTCCTCTTTGCACTTGGCGGTGGAGTGCAGTGGGCAATATTTCGTCTTTACGGCGGTTACAGGTACAAAAGTGCACATAATATAAACTTCGGAATAGGATTAGGCTCCAATCATTTTATATGGGACTTTGGTTTTGGTACACGAGACGGTATGACACCGGGTTCTAATAAAGGTATCATATTTGCCAGCAGTTTGCGTTTTGGGTTTTAATTCCTTTCCCGCTAAGCGGGATCCGCCTCTGGCTGAATAAAACCTATCTTGCTCCAGCTTGTCCGAAGGCTTATGAAAAGTAATATACACAACCTCGATTCGATTTTCAAACCGCGTTCGATTGCCGTAATCGGCGCAACCATGCGTGAGGGTTCGCTCGGCAGAACCGTAATGAAAAACCTTGTCGAATATGAATTCAACGGTAAGATTTTTCCGGTAAATCCTCGAAAAGAGGTTGTGCACAGCTTTAAATGTTTTCCGGGTGTGCTGGAAATTCCTGACGATGTTGATCTTGCCGTTATAATTATACCCAAAGAATATGTTTTGCAGGCTGTGGATGAATGCGGAAAAAAGGGGATTAAGGGATTAGTTGTGCTCACGGCGGGTTTCCGGGAAGTCGGTGGGGAAGGGATTAAGCTTGAAGAACGATTGGCACAAATAGTGCGCAAATATAAGATGCGAGTGGTTGGACCAAACTGTATGGGGGTCATTAACACTGATCCTGCTGTCCGAATGGATGCAACTTTTTCACCGGAATCACCACTCGAAGGAAACATCGGATTCTTAACTCAAAGCGGTGCACTCGGCGTTGCGATTATAAGTCAGACCAGGCGGTATAATCTCGGACTCTCGATGTTCGCCAGTATCGGTAATAATGTGGATATTTCCGGCAATGACCTGCTCGAATATTGGGAGAATGACCCAAGAACGGATGTTATCTTGATGTATTTGGAGAGCTTTGGGAGTCCAAGAAAATTTACACAAATCGCAAAAAGAATCTCTAAAAAGAAACCGATTTTAGCGGTAAAGGCTGGTCGGACTACCGCGGGAGCAAAAGCTGCGTCATCACATACCGGCGCCATCGCAGGCGCCGACATTGCCGTTGATGCACTTCTCGAAAAATGTGGTGTAATACGTGTAGCCTCTATTGAAGAAATGTTTGATATTGCCGTGGCATTCTCAAGAAAAAAATATCCGAAAGGTAAACGTGTTGCAATAGTTTCTAACGGAGGCGGTCCGGCTATTATGGCGGCTGACGCATGTACAAGTGTCGGATTGGAAATTCCACCCTTTTCTAAAAATACCAGGCAAAAAATATCGCGTTCCCTAAATAAAATAGCTGCAACCTCTAATCCGGTTGACATGATAGGTATGGCTGGACCAAATGAATATGAAAAAGTACTCCATTATGTTATCAATGACAAGGATATTGATTCAGTTCTTGCAATATCGGTTACGCCTCCAACATTAGTAGACCCTATGTCTGTTATAAAAAAAATTGAGAATGCATCTAAAAAAACCGGCAAGCCTGTGCTAACCGTAGTAATGGGAAAGGATGTAATGCGTGCTCATGCTGATGATAGTGGCGTTCCGGATTTGCCAACCTATGAATTTCCTGAGCCCCCGGCAAAAGCACTTGCTGAAATGCTCCGCTATAGTACCTGGCAGCAAAAACCGGAAGGGAACATCAAAAAATTTAAAGTGGATAAAAAAAGTGTAAAAAAAATACTGGACAAAGAACAAAGTAAAAAATCACACTACTTGACTAATAAACAGGTTTTCGAGATATTATCCGCCTATAATATGCCGATTGCAGCGTCACACATAGCTAAAACTCATGAAAAAGCTACCGTAATTGCTGAAAAAATCGGATTTCCGGTGGTATTAAAAGTCGTAGCAAAAGACCTGGTGCATAAAAGCGATATTGGCGGCGTGGCGCTTGACCTCCGAAATCGGGGTGAAGTTATCGAGGCGTATTATGAAATTAAAAAACAGGTTGATGCGGTAAAAACAGCCTCTTTTGAAGGGGTTCTCGTTCAGAAAATGATCGAAGCCGGAAAAGAAGTAATACTGGGCATGACCTCTATGGAGCAATTTGGACCACTCTTAATGTTCGGATTAGGCGGCGTGTTTGTTGAAATAATTAAAGATACACAATTTCGCCCCGCTCCGATAACAGACCTTGAAGCTGAAGAAATGATTCAGTCAATTAAGGGGTATCCCATACTGAAAGGTATCCGTGGTGAAAAAGGTGTCAATATTCCGGTTATCAAAGAATGTCTTCTGAAGTTGTCACAACTGGTGTGCGATTTTGAATGCATTAATGCAATTGATATTAATCCGTTTATGGTAGGTGAAAAAGCCGAATCATCGTTCATCGTTGATGCACGTATTTTAGTTGGATGGTATTAGTAGTCGAATAATTTAGCTATTAGCTATTAGCTGTTAGCTGTTAGTTAGATTTAAAAATAGACAATTATTATTAACTGTCACAGGGATAACGGACATATATTATTATATGATTTTTTTATTACGGTTAATAACACTTTTTTCAATAATGTTTCTCCCCGGGAGTATCACCTCCCAATATCAGGTTTCACAGACTGGTTCCGTTTCTCCCTCTGCTTCTTTAATCCCTCGAGCACAAATACAACCTTGTATTGACTTAATTATTCAGGGAGATTATGCCGGTGCCGGTGAGTATGTAAAAAACAGTGAAGATTGTGACGAACTAACCAGGCGGTTTCTTTCTGCATCGATTCTTTATGCGCGTATTGGTGAGCTGGAAACCCCGGAAGGCTGCAGCGAATTTTTTGCCGAAACGGATTGTATTATTCAAGAAGCACAGAGAAGAATTTCAAAAAATACGCAGGATGTTACGGCACGGTTCTATCTTGGTATTGCTCTATGTTATAGAGCGGTTGTATTTAAAAGAAGCGGTAATCTCTGGAAAGCATTTAAAGATGGACATTCCGGGAAAAAAGAATTGGAAAAATGTCTTGCATTAGCTCCCGATTTTCCCGAACCGCATCTTGCTATAGGTTCTTATCAATACTGGATGAGCGTATTAAATTTCTTCCGTTTTTTGCCATTTATCCCGGACGGGCGAAAAGACGGAATCAGGGAAATATCGGAAAATATACGTCCCGGGTCGATTTCGTATGCAATGAGCCTCAATCAACTCATCTGGATTCTGCTTGATTTTAAGGATTTTGAAGAAGCAGAAAGGATTGCAAAAAAAGGTCTGGAACTTTATCCCACAAGCAGGTTTTTTCTGTATCCTGCAGCAATTACAGCTCAAAGTCTTGGCAAATGGCTTGATGCGTCTCTCCTGCTGAGTAAAGTAAAAGATTCGTTGGAAAAAGATGGATTACAAAACAGGTACATGTGGATTAAAGTTACGGTAAAATATGCCGAATCACTTATTAAAACAAACGGCTATGGCAAAGCTGTTCTTTTATGTTCGGAGATTCGCAATTGTGATGTTGTTAACTTCGAGCAGGAAAAATGTAAGGCATTATTTAAAAGAGCTTTAGCAATCGAAAAAATTTGTGAAGAATCTATAAAACATTGACCGGATTGTTATTTTTTATGCGGTGTATCATCAGTGTCCGGTTAATTTTGAACATCTTGTATACTGGTTTTTTTATTGTATAGTTTTTTACTTTTTAATCGTTACTGTACAACTTGCATCATTCCTGTCGCATAAGTGCAGCGGGTAAGCGGGATTACCATGTATGCTGCTTATCCCCCGAAAAGCAGGAATTGCTTTCGCTGTGCCGCAAAAGCAGGAATGCGTGAGTAATACATTTTAAGGGGATTATTACTGACACATCTAAGACCCGGGAAAATATCATTAATGATATAAAAAGTGAAATAAATCTGAATGAAATTTAATCAAAATAATATATTAATAATTATTTGAAACTTATTACAGCCTGAATTTGTTTTATTATAAATAATTATATAAAATTTTGTATTTATATAGGTTAATCTGATTTTCAAGAACTTTATTGGGTAATCGATAGACGTTTTCATATAAAAAGACCGGAAGAGTAATTTAATACATTTTTAATATAAGACATAACTCTACGGCATGACATATAGTAATTTAAAGTTTTGTAAAAAATACCTTTTTTGCAGCAAATAAGAACTTTTATCCTTTTTTATGCGTATATAGTATGATATAGTAATATACGGTTCAACGTTCTTAAAAGTAATAATTTCATATGAAATATTTGATTATCAGGATATTAGATTTCTATATGATTATCATTCTTATCAGGGTATTAATATCCTGGATAAGGATAAATCCGAACAATCCATTTGTTGAAATTATTTATAAACTGACGGAACCGGTTTTGGCGCCGATTCGCAGCGTGCTGCCGTATATGGGAGGAATTGATATTTCGCCGCTAATAGTATTTATAATTTATACTTTTTTGATAAGCTTATTATAAATTTGCTTATCTAATCACTAATAATTGGGGTGAAGCAATGTCAACATTATGGGATACAATAAAAAAGGGTATTAAAGACGGCGCAAAAATTGCAAAAGATGGCGCTCATATTGCAGCTGAAAAAGCTGAAATACTGAGTAAAAAAAGCAAAGTTATGATAGAAATCAGCAATATCAAGCGCAAAATTGAAAAGAATTTTACTGAATTAGGGGGAAAAGTATACCATCTGATTCAGGAAGAAAAAGTTGAAAATGTCGCAGAAAAAGATGAGATTAAAAAATTGCTGGATACTATTAGTGCTTTTGAAGGCGAAATGAAAAAGAAAGAGAAAGAGCTCGAACAAATTGGTATAGCATATCAGCCTGAAGAGGTGGAAAAATCCGAAGAAATTGCTGCTCAGGATGAACCAAAAGACGATATATGATAGAGATAACGCCTCTTTCCGGGTAAATATGGGTTTTTATAAGCAATTACACAATATAATCTGTTTAATAGGAATTGCAATTTATATTAAGTAGAACAATCTCTTTTACACTGAATAATTTCAGAAATATAGGTACAGGCAAGGATTTAGAAGATTGGGGGTCATAGGTTTATGATCAAAATTAGTCAGAAACAAAATAATCGGGAAAATCAATCCTTAGATAAATATTTACAGGAAATCGGGGAGGTTCCGTTACTTACCCCCGAAGAAGAAATACATTTAGCACGCTGCATTAAAAAGGGCAATCAGGGATCTTTAGAAAAACTTACA